>NZ_PXUD01000116.1:0-2475 GCF_003390965.1 Salinivibrio sp. HTSP | reverse complement strand
TGATCGTATCGTCCTTGTATTGGGGCAACAGGTCCGAGCATCATCGCGAATGCGTGTTAGCACTGGTGGACGTTTGCTCCCTGCGTTACCATCTTTATGCGAATGCAAACCTTCCCTGTGTGGTTTGTCGAGTGTCTGGCTAATATCGTTCACGCTTCCCTGGCGATATTGGTTATCTATCCCTTCACGATAATAATTAGGAACACTAGATGTCGGACGATAAACGCCAGCAAGCGCTGGATTATCATGCATACCCTACTCCCGGAAAAATTTCTGTTGAATTGAGCAAACCGGCCGACTCGGCCGCGGATCTCGCCCTAGCGTATAGTCCTGGCGTTGCTGAGCCGGTACGAGAGATAGCGCAAGACGCAGATGCGGTTTACCGCTATACGGGTAAAGGCAACATGGTGGCGGTGATCTCAAACGGCACCGCGATTTTGGGATTGGGGAACTTAGGCCCGATGGCTTCTAAGCCCGTCATGGAAGGTAAAGCGTTATTATTCAAGCGTTTTGCCGGTTTGGACTCGATTGATATTGAAGTGAAACACCGCACTATCGATGAGTTCGTTGATACCGTGGCCAATATTGCTGACACCTTTGGCGGTATCAACCTCGAAGATATTAAAGCCCCTGATTGTTTTGAAATTGAAAAACAACTGATTGCACGGTGCGAAGTGCCTGTATTCCATGATGACCAACACGGTACTGCCATCGTGACTGCTGCTGGCATGCTTAACGCGCTCGAGCTACAAGGCAAAGATATCCGTGAGGCGACGGTGGTGTGCATGGGTGCTGGCGCGGCCGCGGTTGCCTGTATGGAGCTATTAATAAAATGTGGTGCGCAGCGAGAAAAAATCTATATGTTGGATCGTAAAGGCGTGATCCATACGCGTCGTGATGATATCAACAAATACAAGCAGCTGTTTGCCAATAACACCGATAAACGTACCCTCGAAGATGTGATTGAAGGCGCGGACATGTTCGTTGGCGTATCTGGCCCAGACTTACTCTCACCAGAGGCCTTGAAGCTGATGGCAGACAAGCCCGTGATATTTGCCTGCTCGAATCCGGATCCTGAAATCCACCCGGATGTGGCACATCAAGTCCGTGATGATCTGATCATGGGAACCGGGCGTTCGGATTACCCCAACCAGGTCAATAACGTACTCTGTTTCCCGTTTATTTTCCGTGGTGCATTGGATGTGCGTGCCAGTGAAATTAACGATGCGATGAAACTGGCCGCGGTCGAGGCCATTCGCAGTTTGGCCAAAGAGCCGGTGCCACAAACAGTATTAGACGCCGCCGGCTTGTCTTCGCTCAGCTTTGGTCCTGATTACATCATTCCCAAGCCCATGGACGCCCGTTTGTTGCCGAAAGTAGCACGTGCAGTGGCGCTGGCGGCCGTCGAAACCGGCGTAGCTCGTATCGAGATGCCAGAAAACTATATGATGTAGCGAGGCATGTTGTCATGCGTAAGTGGCAGACAGCACGATGCTGCAGGTAATGAAAAACCCGCCGGTTGGCGGGTTTTTTTAGTATTCGCTATCGTCGAATTCGATACCCAGCTCTTTCATGATCCGACGCGCTTCGGCGGGGATGCTGTCGGGTTTATCCTTACGGATATCGTCATCGGTTGGCAGAGGTTGACCGGTGTAGGCATGAAGAAATGCCTCACACAACAACTCGCTGTTGGTCGCGTGACGCAGGTTTTGCACCTGACGACGAGTGCGCTCATCAGTAAGAATTTTTAGTACTTTTAATGGGATAGAGACGGTGATCTTCTTTACCTGCTCTTTCTTTTTACCATGTTCGGCATACGGATTAATGTAGTCGCCGTTCCACTGCGCCATGTCTCACCTATCTTGATTAAGGAATACCCAGGATGATGCTGCGGAGATTTTAGCTATATTAACCGCCACATGCAAAGGAGTGTAGACGTCTAGAAGTGTTGACGTCCCAAAAAGCGACGGGTAAGGTGGCAGTATGACGCCTGGATCACGCCCACCATGCGCAAACAGACTAGCAAGGACAGATAATGACAGAGAAAAAAACCGACACCATCGCCGTTCGCACTGGGATTGGCACCGACACCCAGCACCATGCGGTAGTGCCTCCCTTGTATTTATCGACCAATTACCGTTTCCCGGCTCTGGGGGATGTGCCTACCTACGACTACGCGCGAGGCGGCAACCCAACGCGTGCGCAGTTGGAACAAGCGCTGACTGACTTAGAGGGGGGCGCGGGTGCGGTAGTGACTAACTGTGGCATGTCGGCGATAAACTTGGTGTTATCTCTATTGGAGGCAGGCGATCATATCGTCGCCCCGCACGATTGTTATGGCGGCACCTATCGCTTGCTCGAATCACGCGCCAAACAAGGCATTTGGCAGGTGAGTTTTGTCGATCAATCCGACCATGAGGCGTTGGAGCAGGCATTGGCTAAGCAGCCCAAGTTGGTGCTGGTGGAAACTCCATC
>NZ_PXUD01000036.1:0-25950 GCF_003390965.1 Salinivibrio sp. HTSP | reverse complement strand
CTCAGTGATGTCGAGTAGGCGTTCACCGGTTTATTAACCGCTTACGCTTCAGTTTTAGTGAGGCCATTTTCATAATCATTGATTTTGACTTCACTGGTCAGTGAACCAAGCTCTCCGGCAAAACTGGTGGTGCTGGCAAGCGTGATTGCAGCGGCAATCGCTGTTTTTTGGATAGTATTACTCACTTTAAAGTATCCCTTCTTTAATAAAATATCTGAGTACTGTCGCGTTTTAATTATTACTCGTGTATGCACTGCGTCATTGAACGTAACGATACACGTATCGGCTTTTTATCCGATAAAAAACACGTAGCGACAGTCTATTCCTTGACGTTCGCTTATCTATTAGCGATGTAGAGGCATTCACTTGTATCGAGTGAATGTAGATTTATGCTAGCAATGCGTCATTAACATGACAATGGTGTTAATAATGAGTTAATTGTCAATTAGTATTTTTGCTCTATTTTTTCTGCTGGGAGTCGCACCAATAACCATTCAGGTCCTGTTCAGAACGAATAAATGACCAGATAAATAGTTAAAAAAAGTACTAATCCCTATCTAAATAAATTCTTAGTAATCGATTACTCGACAAGGGTTCGTTTTCGCAGTGATAAGTATTGTGTGTGAATTTATATTCACTTATTACGGAAGAGTAAGTGAAAGGGGTTCTTTATAGTAAGGGGTTATATAAAAATGAAAAGCATAATTATCCAAAGATTAATCAGTCTATAGTAAAAGAAGGCTGCAGAGCACCAATGATAACCTTGTCTACTCTCCGAGTGATTTAAACCCCGGCACGTGTGATCATACCTTTACCATCGCGACAACTGACTATGCGATGCAAACAACCTTGCCATTTGCGCTGCCGCGTATCTATCAGAAAGCCCCTCAAGTTGCATTTGACTCCGTCCATCCAGTTAGAACGACATGTTCGCCTTCTTGGTAGCGGCTATCTTCAGAGTGGATTACCTGACCAGCAAGATCAATGCCTGGTACCATAGGAGATTCGCGAACAATTTTCCCTTGGCCTGTGATAGCCAAGCCATTTTTATAGTTCAGCGATGACTAATCGACGGCAACGAGTACGTCACCATCAGGGAGTTGAGACTCATCAAGTTGCTCGATAGTTGGAAGCGTCTGCTTGCTTTCTTGCTTGAGAACGAGAGCGTCAAACATATCAGTCTGCTAGACGATACCAATGAGGAATGGCTCTCAGTCTAGCGCTGACTCATCGATGAACTAAATGAAACTTTAGCATTAACTCTATGCGTTTAAATCATGGGGTATCTGCTGGAGAGTAACGACGTGCCAGTTCCCAGTTTGTATCACAGGTATGTAGCTCACTGGCACACAAAGCAACTAAATCTCTAACCATAGAAATAAAAAAGGGCGGTAAATCAATGATTTACCGCCCTTTCCAATCGATTGGTGGCTGGCGTAACTTGAACTGGAGTTATAAGCTTATGTATTAATTAAATTTTGCGAGTTTGGCTTTTGTACGGTGTACCATTGGGTGTATCTAAAGTGCTGGCTGTGTGCTTAGGCTCAATGTAAGAGGCAACTACTCACCACGTTTAAGGTCATGTTTGTAAGACATGGTACCAGGTAGTGATACCAGCTTTGTGTACTCAAAGGCACGGCTGTCTCTTGGCAAGTTGATGGATAAGCAGAGAATAGATCTACATTTTATTAACGACTAGTGATAGCCATAAATGATGTTCAATGCTTATACGCTACCTTCAGCGAAAACCCGATAAACGCTCCGTCTAGAACCTTCAGAAACAGTCGCGCACCGATGTTATGATGATAGTATAGGACTTTTAATTCTATTAAGTAATAAACATACGCTTTTTTATGACTATAGGTGATGTTATCATAGAGTTACTAACAGAAAAACAATACTATTTCCTTCATCGCCGTTATGTTTGGATTAGTTGGCCTGCTATTGTCATCTCTGCCGCTAGCTCGTGGCATCCTTTATTCCTTTTCTTTTCTTGTATACCAATCTGTAATTGGTTGCGAGTTCATTATTTGTTACCCCACGAATCTGCCTGGTTAAGAGAGGCTTGGACTCAAACAGAACAGCTCAACTTCAACCAAGCGCTTGCCACATTAACCAGAGAGCCTGCTTGCTCAGGATATAGTGCAAAGCTCAAAGCAAGAATGTTGCAAGTTCGTATATTGCTCAGAATGGGCGACCATTTAAAAGCTCAGAACACTTTAGCGACAATTGATACCACTGCGCTACTTAAAAGGGAGTCTATACGGCTAGATGGTTTGCGCGCCTTTTTCTATCAATGTACTGGGGATGTGAAGTTATTTTACCAGGCAGTAGAAAAGTTTGCCGATGCCGATATAAGCATAGATACTGAGTATACATTATTAAAAGCTGATGCTTTATTGACTGAAGGATCGATTGAAGCGGCGAGAGAGTGCTTAGAGAAGAGAATTAATGGCACGCAAAACCCAGAAAGTTTATATAAACTTTACAATGACTTAGCACAATGTGATGACAGGTTTGGCCTTAGGGAACAGAAGTTAACTCACCTACGGCAAGCATGGCGAGAATGGAAAAAGCGTCCTGAGCCGAACGCTATTGAGTACCTGATTCATAACCTAGCTATAGAAATGGTGCGGAATGGCGAACTAAAAAACGCAAAGGAGCTTCTCAACGAAGTCTTATCGCTTATTAATCAATCACAGCCAGACCAAATCTTGATGTGGCATAACGTCGTAATCGATACAGCGCGTGAAGCGCAAAGTGTTGAATTACTAAAAGTGGCTTACGCAACATTCGAAGAACACTTTCCTCATTGGAATTGCACCGCCGCACAAAAGCTGACGGTCAAAATCACTGGGCTTCGAATGTACTTTAATGATGGACTACAGTCAGATACTAAGGACTTTGTTGCGCAGATAGGAGAAATTTTTGATGAACTCTATCTGTTGAGTGCATCAGAACAGTTATCTGCTTTGAAAGAAATTAGCCATAATATCACGCAAGTCATCCTTACCAACAAGGGCCAACGATCTGTAATTGCGGAACTTAATGGCCTGTTAGATCGTTGTGATTCGATTGCTATTGCGCTGAGTGATACTGTTAAAGCTCAACTTGAGACACTACCGCCCGCGCTAGTGAACCAGCGTATACACTGGCTTGGTCTGCAACATTACCTTGAAAAAATTCGTATACGTCAAAGTACTGCAAGCTTCCCCAAGCAGGCACTGGAAAGCCTGTTCAAATGCCAAAAGGAAAGTGCAGAGTTACACCAGAGTAAGAGGATCCATCGCGTAGCTATTCACGCATGGATGATTATTTGTGACGAATACGTTGCCTATCTTGACCAGTTTTTCTCTCATAAGCCATCGTGGGCGATTGACCTAAAAGAACAACATCAAGATACGGCTATCTCTGCGCTTTATGCAGCCGAAGAAATCCTTAATGAACGAAGAGTCTCCGGCGGCTTTGAGGAGGTAATGGTCGGTGTCGCTTATTTTTACTTAAAGCTCTTTGATGATAAAGCCGCTGCTCAGTACTGGATGTCACAGTTTGACGAAGGAAACTGGAGCCTACAGCATTATGCGCAGTGGTTCCGAGATATGTATTCCTGGGTAAAGTCGGTAACTGGTTAAGTTACATTTTTCTGTCCAGTTTATGACCAAAGGAGTCAATCATTCGGCTCCCTTTCTCGTTAACTCTCATCGTTGACCTAGAGCTCCACCACTTACTCACTCTCCAGGATGTCCAAAATCTCGTCCCAATCCAGAATGGTAATGAGTTTTTTTATGACGTCCTGGGGAGTGCTTTGAGTCTCTTCAGCCAGTTTGTCGAGTTTATCAAGCACTTCATTTTCTATTTCTAGTGTGTCTCCTCTTTGTTTGTTTCTAGACTTCTTTGAGCTCCAGGTGCTCCTGAATCTATCGATGAACTTTTTTTTATCGCTTTCAGGGATGAGATCATAAACCGCCACAAGGACTGACTTCATATCTTCATTGCTTGACGGTGCCCAAGTGTACCTTATTTCTTCTCTTTTCTTTATATAATTATAAGCCCATATAAGTTGGTTATAATGGCAGCCATCTAACCATTTTATCATTTCATTTTTATCAATATTTTTTCGCCACTCATCTTTTAAATGGTTAGATAGCATTTTCTCCCCTTTTTCTGAATAGGGAGAGAAAATTAAGCACTTCTCTATTTGAGTCTTCCTTTTCTCTGCATTGTTTTGTGGGAAGTCTTCCAGGTAATTTTCGTCTAGCTCAAGGTTTTTACGTATTATTTGCTTGGTTGGTTTGCCTTTTAGGTTTTTTTTGTATCCTAAATGCCTCACTTTTTTGTTTGCGTTCTTTCTTATATAGCACCACAGCCAGTTTATTTTTCTATCTTCATCGCAAAGGTTCTGGAAGTCATAATTTTTTAACTTTTCATCATGTAGTTTATCCCTTGTTCTTGCTAAGAATCGTGAAGTTTCATTTTTGTCAAACTGGCTTCTTTTGTGAATTACATCAGAGAGATCTCTTATTGTTTTTTTGGATATGGGGTTGTCTTTAATGTATTTTTCTATTATTTCTTTTTCCTCACTATTTAGCTCTAGAAGAGACTCCCTGAGCATTTCATCCCAAAAGAAAAGTAAATCTCGTTTCGCATTCACAGCTGTTAAAAGGTGTGTGTTTATGACGTTTTCTGGCATTGTTATATCAACTGTCTTGTTCTTTTTAGCCTGTTCTATCACCTTTTTAAAGCTAGAGAAAGTGGGCTTTTCGCTTCTTTTCTTTGGTGTGATTTTAGTCACAAAAAATATCGTTTTTGGCCTTTTTGGTGACAATAGTGTGCTTAAAACGGCATTGGGGTTATGCTCGCCTTGGGGGGGCTCATAACTTCCACATGCTCAGATCGTCGGTGACAGAGGGAGAGGCTAGGTTGGCTGGTGGGTGACATGGTCACAGGAGTAAGGGGAGTTGTCGGTATAGTAATATACGTATTCGCTCTTCTCTTCATATACCCATTACCAGTAAAGAAGATAAGGTAAAAAATAATATAACCAGTGTTCCTTTGTAGTACTCACAGAGGAGCATGAGATGGACACACATACCTACAAAGACTTTCCTATCCTTCTACCTGTCAATGAATGTAAGGCACGTTACTTAGAGAAAATACGCAATATGTTAGCTGATGGTTATCAGGACTATAATAACCTCACTGTTGCTCGTCTTGACTTAAGGTTTCCAGCTACTGATGAGTCTGATGACTTTCTGAAGCGTGATGAGGCCCTCTCTTTCGAGCGATGGAAAAAAGGCACGATTAAACGATTTATTCGAGCGATTGAATTAGAAATGGCAAAGCAAGAGTGTGAGAAGCGAGCGAAGGGTAAGCGGGTGCATCGTTGTAAGGTGCGATATGCTTGGGCAAGGGAGCGTAATCATTCACACAACGATCATTATCATTTCGCGTTGGTATTAAATAAGGATAGGTTTTATTGCTGGGGGAAGTTTGAGAACGTCGAATGCGGTGATGGTTTATATAATATCATTGTCCGTGCCTGGGCGAAGGCAATCGGCCTGTGTAACAATCAAGCGATGGGGTTAGTGCATATCCCTGATAATAGCATTTACTACCTTCACGGTCGTCCTGAGAGCTCTGAGCGCGCTGAGCAGGAGTATAAAGATATATTCTATCGACTAAGCTATTTAGCCAAAAAAAGAACCAAGCGTCGCAACGAGGGGTTTCGTTGCTTTGGTTCTAGCACCAAGTAAATCGTGCATAATCGTTTTTTATTGATGATATATATTTAAAATCCCGTCGGCCGTACTGTCATGGTGCGGCCTTACCTCATATCTCTAAGGCAATAAATCATTGTCGACATCCTCCTGTGTAATACCAATATAACGAAGCGTGATTCCTTCTGAGGTATGGCGCAGCATTTTCATCACCCGACCAATATCTTTTGTGGCTTGATACAACATATAACCGCGTGTTTTTCGCATTGAGTGCGTCCCTAACGAGAGGTTGAGCTCTTGCCCAACCTGTTGAAAGGCCAGAGTAACAGCACGCCGAGAGAGCGGTTTAGGAGGCAACTGCTTAATCTGCTGACAGCGGTGAGATTGAAACAGGTAGACGTGGTCAGGATGGTCTGCCCGTATCTTTTCAATGCGCGCCAGTGTCTTGGGGTTGAGCTGGATATCAGCAATCTTACCTGTCTTACGCTCTTTGATTCGCAACCGGTCACCGTGGATATCGTCGAACCGAATAGCAAGCAGATCGGAGATACGTAACGCCAGGTTTAACCCGATATACCAGACGTCGGCCATTTGGCGATGATAACGAATACTCAATAGGTGGCCGATAAGCTGAATAGTCTCAGCCTCTTTGATGGCTTGAACTTCTGACATGGCTTACTTCCTTTTTTCTTCACAGATGGAGGTTTTGAGAAGCACAGCACGGCAGCGACAGCCGGACCCTTGTTGCGCCTGGGTTGGCTGCTTCCCGTTTTAACATAATGAGAAGCAGGGAAAGGTATCGCTGCCTGTGTGCATATGTGGTGAGTAAAAATGGCCTGCGAAGCCGCTACACGACTGGGATCCAGCCTCGCTCGGCGAAAGACACACAGTCTTCACCGACAACCACATGATCTAAAACGCGAACATCGATAAGGCCCAACGCTTTGATCAATTTGTCAGTGATATGGCGGTCTGCCTGTGACGGCTCGGCAATCCCGGATGGGTGGTTGTGGGCAAAGATAACGGCGGCTGCATTGTGACTCAGTGCTGCTTTCGCTACTTCGCGTGGATAGATAGACGCGGCATCAATGGTGCCAAAGAACAGGATATCGAACTGGATCAGCCGGTGTTGGTTATCCAGCAGCATCAACGCAAACACTTCACGATCATACGCGCCGAGTTTGAGTTTTAAGTACTCCATCACGTTGTTAGGGCTCGTGAAGGTGCCTTCGCGTTTGTACTTTTGGGCCAGCGCTTCGGCCGCGTGCTCTAAGAGCTGATTCAAATCAGATGGCTGATGGGCAGGGTAGTTGTCTGCAGGGGTAAACAGGGGAGTGTGTGATGTACGCATAGGGAGTCTCCTTTTAAGTGATTGATGTGGCTATGCGTATCGATGACATATATCTGAAATCAGGTTGGTTAGGGGGGGCAAGAGGAGGGGTAAACCGGTAAATCTTTACGTGCGCGGAAATCTCATGAGTCCAATAACGGAGTAACATCATGAGATTAATTAAATTGAGCGAAGTAAAACACATGACAGGCCTTGGCCGTTCAACCATCTACAACCTGATGAAAGACGGCACCTTTCCGAAAAGTGTGCCCCTGGGAGGCAGAGCTGTTGCGTGGGTAGAAAGTGAAGTCGAAGAGTGGATGATGGCAAGGATAGCGGAAAGAGATAGTGCGGTAGGGGGAGAATTACTTAGAACTTAAGAGCCGTGAAGCGTCACCTGACTTCAGTAAATCGACTAACAGTCAACCGCGAGACTGTTAGTCGGCTATATGGCCTAACACTATTGCGATATTGTAAATGTATCACGTTCGTTTTTTAGATTACTAATGACGACTAGCTGGAAGGGAGTTTCAATCTTCTCACGAATATCGATGCTATCGGTATTCCACCAGTAGCCTATTCCGCCAGAATAGCTTGTTGGGGCCTCTGCTATGTTGTTGCTCCCTTCCCTTCTGTAAATTTCTTTACTGTTCTTAAATATGGCATACTCCAGCCATTCAGTGTTTGCTGCGTCCATTGAAAGGGCTTCATAGTGAATGAGTACACGGCCTCCAGCAGGTATTCTAGATGTAGCTTGCTGAATTTCTGCAGCTGAAGCCATTTGATTCACCATCCGCTTTTTCAGTTGTTGTTCTAGAAAGGTAGGATCTCGATACTCAATGTGGATACCTCCGCCGTAGATTCTTCTGTCATGATCAATCACGTACCCGTTACCCTCATTGGTTGGGCGTCCTGCCATCTTATCGAGTGTTGTGCAGCCAGTCATCAAAACCACAACAACAATTGCAAAATACTGTCTAACTAATAACATTGCTTTTCCTTTATCTAGAAGTGCAGATTCAACCGCGACGTATAAAACTCTCGGTTTCAGCCTTCCATTACTTGTTAAAGGTAACGCAAGACTTTATAAAACCAAGATACTTTACTGGTCGAGCATGCTAGCGGGAACAGCTTACATCACATCTTCATCGGTGATTTCATGCAGGTCAGTGCCCTTGGGAATTGTAGTAGCCAGTTTTCCTTGACCACTACACTGCGCTCATCATGGGCTTCGAGTGAACGATAGAACTCGAGCGTATTCATGTAGATCACACCTTCTTCGAATAGCGCCTTCTTGTGCTCATGCGAACCCAGCTTTATGATGATTTCAATGTCGTTTTCAAATGCGCTAATGATTACATTCCCCTATGGATTAACACCGCCAGCACCCGCTGCTTTGCAGTGGAGGCGAAGCCGCGACGGAAAAGCCGTCGCCGTGCCTGGCCATGTTAGCGTGTGCTAGCATCAAAGTGAAATCCTTGATGACTCCTGCTTTTGGTAGCCATCCTCTTCAGTCCAAGTCCAGGACACGTCGAACGCTATTCCCGTATCGGAAGAGAGCGCAGCTATCAAGCTACAATCGCTACCTGGAGCTAAACGAGGAACCGGTAGCTTTACGTCTGCATCGCCGTTCACCAGAGGTGATGCTCTTCCTTCCAGCGGCGTTACTTCTAGATCGATATCTTTTGCCGCAGAGTACCCCCAGTTTCGGATTACGAACCTAGCTATCTTAGTACTACCTTCTAGACTAACACGCACATCAGATGGCCTGTCACTAACCGAAGATGCTCTAGACTGTTCGACTTCATCACGATGGAGTTTCAACTGAAGCTCAGTTAGCTCTTCCTGCTTCTCCTGCAGCCGGCGTGACTGAGCCTCGTTCGCGCTTGATCGGCGCAACGAAACTATTGAAACAACTAGGCCACCACCGGCAATTAGCACTCCAAAAGCCGTAACAACGATAGTTATGATTTGGTGAAGCTCCACTTAATCTCCTCTAACCGCTAACGACAGCCAACATGCGCAGCTACGAAGTGGAGGCGAAGCCGCAATATAGTAGGCGTCACTGTGATTGGCCTAGTCAGGCTCAAGTCTCGCTACTGGCAGGCGCTGGTTTGTTGAGCACCGTACGTGGCCTGGCTTTGTGTATAGCCATTTCCTGCGTCTGAGGAAAGTTGTCTAATAAGGTCGCGGCAGGAGAATCCCTGAATGCTGAGGTATTGCTTTGCAGACCTCTCTGCTTGCCGACGCCAATCAACGTTTAGGCTATCAACAGCTGTGGTCGCGTCTTCCCGGCTATAGCCGTCGCCGTAATCAGAGGAAAGCTGTCTAATTAGACCGCTTCGGGAAAAGCCCTGAATACTGAGGTACTGCTCGGCTGATCTAACAGCATTTTTCTGGGCGCCCGTGAGATTGCCCGCCCATGCAGCGCAGGCGGTAAGCAATGAAGCGATAATAGCTACTTTCAATTCCCTCATGGTAGTTTCTCCTTTTTGTGCAAATTTAGCCTAACGCTGCCAGCACGCGATGCTTTGTAGTGAAGGCGAAGCCGTAACGAAGAAGCTGTCGCCGTGTATGGCCTTGTTATGTATTTTAGCAATTAAAAACATGCCACTGGCCACTCATGTACCTAACTCCCTTACCATCCAAGATAATCCATACCCCTGTTATAGGCTCTGGTAATTTTGGTTGAATATTCGGAACCGGCATCTCACTAAAAAAATAAGATTCAACGCTCCAAGGTGCGCCACCAAGAACAATCGGTATGAAGGCATGCTTTTCTTCTGCGCTAGAGTTTCGAAGTTTCTTTACAACATCAGCCTTATCATCGCTGCTCAAAAACTTGCTCACCCAGCCGACTAGATCATCACCACTTTGACAGACTAAGCCGCCTCCCCCTTCCATGGTCAAATGAGCATTACTATTTCCCGCTTCTCGATACATGTACAAGGAAGTTATTCCCAAGCCATCCAAGGCGTTGAATAATTCTGCGTTAAAGCGCCTTAGTTGCCAATCAATAGGTGTATATTCTGTAAGACCTAAACTTTCACATTGCCCTATAATATTGGCTATACCCCGATTGAGCGATTTAATGTTTGCAGAACTCTTAATAGAGACAATCCAATCACCTGCTGAGTCAATTTTAATCGGGCCTTTTGCTGGGCCAATATTCCATGTTTCAGTTGCGATAGGATCGACTGCGCCAACACATTCAATAGCATATTCAGGAGCGTCTTTTGATCCTATCCTAAGGTCATACATTCCAGATGCGGAACCATCATCATGAATTTCAACTATCTCGCGCAGCTCTTTTGCAACAATTTGCTTAGCCCAATCCTCGACAGTGCTCAATGCTCATTGCCTCCTAATGCATAACATTGTGTTAGTGCGCATACGCGATTCCCCAAAACGCACTCTTTTCTACTTAAACTACTGTTCAACATATAATTTCTTACCTTTAATGGGTACTGCTCTTTCGCTAAAGTATGCGTGTCGCCTATCTCTACACAGGTATTCACACTACCCCCAAGTGTTGAGCTGTAACCGTATGACTAATGGCTCTTTTAATCATCCATTCTGGGATAGTGTGCATCTGCCATGGATAAATGCGCACGCTATTTACTGTCTCTAGCCGATAAGCTGGTTAACCATCAAGTATTTAGCCATGTTACCGCCGATCGATCGTCGGCACCAAACACGCCATCGAGTTGTTAATTTTGGGATTAGTGTATCAAGGGCTGTTTTGGTTTTCGTGCGCTATTGTCCAAAGTGTTAGATAAACCATGTTTTGTGAGCTGGCTGCAAAAACATTGCTAGGGGCACAAAGAGGAGTTATTTAGGCAGGCTCTGTGTGATCGATTGGTGCGAGGGCTTGTCAACGCCAGTTCAAAATTGACCCACCTATCGACGTTATCGCCGACGTAAAGCTGACCCATCGATATTGTCACCTTTACTACCATTGATCAGCTAAAAGCGAATATTAAACCTAATTCTTGTACATTCATGCAGGCTAAGTAAAGAGTCTAGGCGGCAATGAGATTTGACGGCTCCCGTATTCAGAGCGATTTTTGGTTGATTTAAAGGACTGTAAAACCCTTATTTGATGTGCTCTAACCACACCTGCTTCGGTATGGTAGGTAGATTGCTTGGCCTCCCACGCAGGGAGAGCAGAGTATTCAGGTAGCGAGTTTTTATCGGCTTCTATGGTTAGATCACTTTCAGTTGCTTTGTCCCAGTCACTGAGAGGCTACCTTTAGCTGCTTGCTCGATGTGCCCACTCCACCAGCACATCATTGGGCGTCTGCGTTCGATGTAGTCTGTCCGGTTATATGCACTCCGTACCTGGTTGTCATCAACGTGGGCAAGAGCAGACTCGATAAGATCTGAATCAAAGCCCTGCTCGTTCAGTGTTGTACTTGCCAGGGAGCGTAGACCATGACTCACGAGCCGGTCGGCAAACCCCATTCGTTTTAGTGCCATATTGGCCGTTTGGCTATTACAAGGTTTTTGCGGATCACGATCTGAAGGAAAAATAAAATCACGATGGCCACTTATCGGCTTGATCACTTCTAATATCGCCAGCATCTGCTGTGTGAGTGGGATCCGGTGTTCTCTTCTTTTTTTTGTCCTCTCCGCCGGGATAATCCATAGTTCGTTATCCCAGTCTATTTCATCCCATCGTGCTGCTGCCGCTTCTGCTGGCCGCGTTATGGTATGTAGCTGCCATTCGATTAGGCACCGGGTAACTCGTTTGATATTCGCGTAAGCAAGCTTTTGCATTAGCTCTGGGAGTTCATCGGGAGTTAACGCTGCCATATGGTTCTTTTTGGGCTTTTTAAATGCAGCGCCAATGCCCGATAGCGGATTAGCGTGTATAAGGCCACAGTTAACCGCGTAGTTCATCATTTCGTTTAGTCGTTGGACCAAGCGCTTTAATGTCTCTAGGCTGCCCGATGCTTCAATGGGCTTTAAGGCATCTATCACCATAGGGGCAGTGATTTTGGAAAGGGGAGTAGCGCCAAGCTTTGGAAAAATGTGACGTTCCAGAGAGCGCCATATGTCGGTCGCGTATCCCTCAGTCACTTGCTCTTTTTTCAGCTCGAACCACTGGTAGGAGACTTTCTCTACCGTATGTTCGGTGAGCGCAACCTCTTGCCTTTGTTGCTCTTCACGGTGTTCTTTAGGATCGATGTTTTGAGCGAGGAGTGCTCTTGCATCCATGGTCGCTTTACGCGCTTGAGACAGGGTAACAGTGGGATAGGCACCAAGGCTGAGGTTGGTGCGCTTTTTGGTGAATGGACGCAGGTAATTAAAAAGCCAAAGCTTAGAGCCGGTTGGTTTAACTCTTAGTCTGAGTCCGTCGCCATCATAGAGTAGGTACTCTTTATCTTCTGGCGTTGCTGCTTTTATCTTCTTATCCGTAAGCTTAGCTATGATTTTAGCCATAATGGGTACACCTCTCAGCCTCCATTTTCATCAGTGTACACCTCGGTGTACCTAAAAATCAAAGCGGTTGGTGGACCTCTATGGACCTTAATGAACGGTAAGTTATTGATTTTACGTTACTTAAGGCAATAAAAAAGACGTCCGTGGACGTCTTTGAATATAAAATTGGTGGAGCTGGCGGGAGTTGAACCCGCGTCCAGAATCAGTCTAACCAATGGCGCTACATGCTTAGTTTGTCTTTTATCTCGTCAGTGTGCTGCGGACAAACACGCCACACAAAGACATACCCAAATTAGTTTTAACGCTTCAGCTCTTGGGTCAAAGCATCCACGCGATCCTGTTTGGTTTTGACTATCCTGAATCCCCGTCCTACAGGCGGAGGCTAGGGAGGATAGGCACTCAACAGGTTATTAAGCTGCTAGTGCGTAGTTTTCGTCGTTTGCGACTATTTGTTTGCGGCTTTTTACGAGGCCAACCGCCCCTCGGCATGCTCCACGGGCCTTCTCAATCCTGTCGAATCCTGAATCAGCCCCAGAGTGTGAGCGGCAGAGTCTAACACATTGATCTACCGCGTCAACGATTAACGCGCTGCGTTTTTCATGATCCTGGACTTTTGTCGCTGCCAGTCTCGGTCTTTCGCTGTATCGCGCTTATCGTGTAATTTTTTACCTTTCGCTAAACCTATTTTGAGTTTAGCAAAAGATTTTTTCCAGTATAAAGACAGTGCCACCACCGTGAAACCGTCTCGATTTACCTTGCCGAGCAAGGTATCAAGCTCACGCCGTTTAAGCAATAGCTTACGGGTGCGCTGCGGATCGGCCACCACGTGCGTGGAGGCGACATTAAGCGGGGTAATGGTTGCCCCGAACAAAAAGGCTTCCCCGTCTTTTAGCAACACGTAGCTTTCACTGATATTGGCCTTACCTGCTCGGAGTGCTTTCACCTCCCAGCCTTGCAGCTCTAGCCCCGCCTCAAAGTCATCTTCAATGAAGTACTCAAAGCGTGCCTTTTTATTAAGCGCGATAGTGTTACTACTTGCTTTGTTCTTTGCGTTTTTCTTAGCCATAGTGGCCGCATTATAAAGGGGATATATCGAAGAATGAAAGGATTATCGCACTCAGTGAGAGAAAGAGTCTGACTTTATCCGCGATGTGGGTTGTGAGCATTGGTCTCAATCAGTCTCGATGGTATTATTTCGCGGTTAACTTGCAAGGAGTCCCTATGCCGCAAATCATCCGCTCGGCTTTAGTGCCGTACAGTGCTGAGCAAATGTTTGCCTTGGTGAACGATGTTGAGTCCTATCCTGCTTTCTTGCCCGGGTGTGTGAGCACCCGCCTTATTGAACATACAGACACCACCATGGTCGCGTCTTTAGATGTGGCGAAAGCAGGGATTAAGAAAACATTTACCACCAAAAATTATTTGGTGGATAGCAGCCGTATTGATATGACACTGGTGGACGGGCCATTTAAACGCTTAAGTGGTGGCTGGAAATTTACGCCGTTATCAAGTGATGCGTGCAAGATAGAGCTCGACCTCGAGTTTGAGTTCACTAACCGCTTGGTCGAAGCTGCCTTTGGCCGCATCTTCAGCGAGTTAACCAGCAGTATGGTGAAGGCGTTTACAGAGCGAGCGAAAGAGATTTATGAGTGAAGAGACGTTGCTGCATGTTGAAGTGGTTTACCCGTTGCCTAATGAGCAACGTATTTTCAACTGCGTGGTGAAGCCAGACTCGACGGTGGAAGACATTATTCGTCAATCAGGTGTCTTAAGCGCCTATCCGGAGATTGATCTTGAGACCAACAAGGTTGGGGTATTTAGCCGACCGGTGAAACTCGACGCGCAAGTGCGCGACGGGGATCGTATTGAGATTTACCGCCCGCTGCAGGCCGACCCGAAAGAGATCCGCCGTCGCCGCGCTGAGCGCGCGAAACAAGAAGGAAAAGCGGATCCTGTTACTGGTGGACGCGTGGATACCCAGCGCAAACGCTCATGACTAGCCAAAAAGAAAGGCGCCGAGCGGCGCCTTTACTTCATGGAGAATAGATGACGGCATCAGAGAGCCGGATGCGTCGTCGTTACTGAACGGCCTCGAAAAATTGCTCGCCCGGCTCGAAATCACCATCCATGTTGACGAGTTGATTATTATCATCGAATGAAAGCACCAGATCTTTTTGTGTTGGCGCCTCATGGCCAGGTTGTTGCCATTGCACAAAATACCAAGTGTTAGGGTAACCTGATTCCACCAACATTGGGGGGCCGAGAAGGAACTTAACCTGCTCTTTGGTCATGCCAAATTTCAAGGCGTCGACGGCCTTTTCTTCAATGTAATTACCTTGGTTTATATCCACGCGATAAACCAGCTTTTCGGCATAAGAGCAGCCCATCATGGCAATCGCCATCAGAGAGGCAACGGCGGCTTTAGTCCAACCCATAGTTAATATCTTCACTGTCTTGTTTGATGGCAAATCATGTCTGTCGGTGACTATGTGTAGTCTGCGACGGATGCGTCCCGAGTATAATGAAGCAGGGAATATATGTAAAAAATCTGCTAACGACCAGCGTTTGGACGGTGATAATGTGAAAAAGTTCGACGTGTGTAAGGAAATAACCGAGAAAAGCAGAGCTAGTGCACTTTTCTCGGTCTGAATGCCACATTCAGCGCTGTTTTGACTTGGTAGAATCAAGCGGCTACTAGAAGATCTTCCGCGTTTGCGAGGGTGCGATCAGTGATCTCACTGCCACCCAGCAATCGCGCAAGTTCACTAATTCTTGCCTTGTAGTCGAGCGGATACATACGGGTCGTGGTGCTGCCTTTGTCAGTATCTTTGGCTACAAACATCTGCTGATGACCACAGCCTGCGACTTGTGGCAGATGGGTCACACACATCACTTGCGTGGAGTCGCCAAGTTGACGTAAAAGTTTGCCCACAATCGCAGCGGTTGGCCCACTGGTCCCCACATCGACTTCATCAAAGATCAGGCTAGGGGTTTCTACTTTTTGGGCGGTGATCACTTGAATGGCCAGCGAGATCCGAGACAGCTCGCCGCCGGATGCAACCTTCGCCAGTGGTTGTAAAGGCTGACCTGGGTTCGTCGACACAAGAAATGCCACCGCATCTCCGCCTAGTGGGCTGAGGTGGGTCTCCGCTTTATTTTCGACTTGGATCTCGAAGCTACCATGTTCCATGCTCAGCTGGTGCATGCTTTGCGTGATCAGTTTGTTCAACTCTTTGGCATAGCGACGACGGCTCTTGCTCAATTTCTCAGCGGTGTCGAGGCAATCTGCAAACTGCCTGTCCACATCTGCTTGCAACTGCTCAATCGCCTCATCGTTATGTCCCAGTTTCTCCAACTCTTGAATCAATTGTTGATGCGTCTCATATAATGCATCGGGTTGAACCTGATGTTTACGCGCCAAACTCATGATAGTGCTCATGCGCTGATCTAGATACTGGAGGCGTTGAGGATCCATATCGAGTTGGTCAAGATAGCTACTCACTTCTTGGCTCGTCTCTTGGGTTTGGATCCGCGCCTCTTCGAGCATTTCAGCGAGCGGTGAGAAGTGACTATCTAGTGCAGCCAGCTCACTTAAGCGCTGCTGGGCCGCCGTCAGTAAGCTCAATGTGTTGGTCTCTTCGCCATCACTGAGTAAATCCACCACCGCCTGACTGGTCATGGCGATATCGCCACTGTTTGACAAGCGCTTGTGTTCTTCTTCGATTTGTTGGTATTCCTCTTCACCCAATGCGAGTTCATTGAGCTCACCGACTTGATATTCCAAAAGTTGTTGCTGAGCGTCGATGTCATCTTTTTTCTTGATCAGTGCTTTTAGCTCATTTTTAGTACGGCGCCAACGCTGATAGCGTGTCGCCATTTTGTCCAGCAAGCTTTGGTGGCCAGCGTATTGGTCTAATAACGTAATTTGGTGTTCAGGGCGTAACAGTTGTTGGTGCGCGTGTTGACCATGGATATTTATCAATAGCTGCCCCAGCGCTTTTTGCTGTGAGGCAGGTACGGGGTTACCGTTAATATACGCGCGTGAGCGGCCTTCTTTGGTGATCACTCGTCTTAAAATGCAATCATCACCGTCTTCCAGTTCGTTATCTTGCAGCCAGCGACGTGCGGCGCTGTTTTGCTCAAGGGTGAAGCTGGCAGAAATTTCTGCGCGTTTCTCCCCCGGGCGCACCATGTTGGCATCGGCACGATCACCAAGGCACAACCCTAGCGCATCGATAGAAATAGATTTACCCGCCCCGGTTTCACCGGTGATCGCCGTCATGCCTTTACTAAACTCCAACTCCAAGGATTTAACGATGGCAAAGTTTTGAATGGTTATATCGGCTAACATAGAGAGACACCTGTATCTATCAACAACTGTGTATAGATACAGTATATACTGTTTTTTCATCCAGTGAATACTGTTTGGCAAGAATTGTTGTGAATGCGATGAACAGCACAAAAATTGCGCATTAAAAAAGCAGGAAGCCCTGCTTTTTATCGGATACATGTAAAAGATAAGAAACAGCTGGCTTAAAACAACTTAGAAGACCAACCCAGTTTTTTTCGTAACGTGTTGTAATAATTATAATCTTGAGGATGAATGAGTTTGAGCGTGGCGGGACTTTTGTAAATGTGCACTTCGTCCCCAGGGTTTACCGGCAAGGAAACTTGGCCATCACAGCTCACTTCCAGTGTCCCGCGGTTGTCAGGCGAAACCAGTAATTTAATACGGCGGTTGCCATCAACAACCAATGGACGGCTCGACAATGTATGCGGGAACATAGGCACGAGCGAAATCGCGTCGAGGCTGGGAGATAAAATAGGACCACCGCCGGATAAGCTGTATGCCGTTGAGCCTGTGGGCGTTGAAATAATGATCCCGTCCGATCGCTGTGAGAAGGCAAACTGCTCGTTAATGTACACTTCAAATTCAATCATGTGCGCGACTTGCCCGGGGTGAAGTACCGCTTCATTCAATGAGGCGTTGTGGCTTTTTACCTGATCGTGACGATGAATTTCGGTTTCAAGTAAAAAACGGTCTTCTTCCAAGTACTCACCGCTTAATACCGCTTCCAGCGCATGTTCAAAGGCTTCGGGATCCAAATCGGTGAGAAAGCCGAGGTTACCGCGGTTCACTCCGATCACCTTGATATCGCAGCGAGACAGTACACGTGCGGCGCCGAGCATATTGCCGTCCCCACCGATCACAATGGCTAAGTCGGCGTGTTGGCCTATCGTCACGAGATCCAAGTAATGGGCATCGGGCAAACCAAGATTGGTGCTCAAGCGTGTGTCAATGCACACCTCATAACCGCGTTCAGTTAGCCAGTGATAGAGGCCTATGTGTGTGTTAACCGCTTCCGGGTTACGAGGTTTGCCAATCAGGGCAATGCGCTGGAATGCTGTCGACATAATCAGGATCTCATCGTTATTTGTGCCCAGTATAACGCGGTAAAAAAGCGATTGTCGTGATTTGCGTTATGCGAGCGGTTGAATCATAAAGATTCATCCCCATAATACTTTCGTCAATCAAGTTGAATAGTCCCAGTGGCGTGCTGGGCAATGCCATTTGTGTCGGAGTGATCATGAGCGAAGAACAGAAAGTGAAGCAAGAGCAGGAAGCGATGAAAGATGCGCAAGCTGCTGAAGCCAAAGGTACAGAGCAGGCCGCTGAGCAACAGGCAAATAGTGGTGCAGACATTGAACATGAAGAAACCGCAGCCATGATTGCACGTATTACCGAGCTTGAGGCGGCACTCGAGGCAAGCGAAGCCAAGGTGCAAGAGCAGCAAGACGGTGTGCTGCGTGCCCGTGCGGACGTCGATAACATGCGTCGTCGTACCGAGCAAGAAGTGGATAAAGCGCGCAAATTCGCCCTAGAGAAATTTGCCGGTGAGCTTTTACCTGTGATTGATAACCTTGAACGCGCGGTTGAAATGGCCGACAAGGAAGACGAATCAATCAAACCAATGGTGGAAGGGGTTGAGCTGACGCTGAAAACCATGATGGACACCATTGATAAGTTCGGGTTGAAAGCGATCGATCCTCAAGGTCAGCCGTTTGACCCAGAATTGCATCAGGCGATGACCATTCAAGAAAGCGCCGAGCACGAGCCAAACACCGTGATGATGGTGATGCAAAAAGGCTATGAACTAAACGGCCGTGTTGTGCGCCCAGCCATGGTGATGGTATCCAAAGCGCCGCAAGGTAACGTTGACGAAAAAGCCTAATTAGGCCCGGGAGAGAGCTTACTAAACTAAATTCGGTGTTTTTTTGCTTCCTCCCCTTGAAAAGCACTCGGCTGCCCTTATTTAAACGGCAGCACTAAATAAAATTGCGGTGAGGGGGTTGAACCTCTCACAGTTACCCCCACATAAGGGGTAACGCATTAAAGCCATAGAACGAATTTCGGAGAGCACCAGATGGGTAAAATCATTGGTATTGACTTGGGTACAACCAACTCATGTGTCGCCGTACTTGACGGTGAAAAAACGCGCGTCATTGAGAACGCAGAGGGTGATCGTACAACACCATCGGTTATCGCTTACACACAAGATGGTGAAACACTTGTCGGCCAGCCTGCGAAGCGCCAGGCAGTGACAAACCCAGAAAACACCCTGTTTGCTATCAAGCGTCTGATCGGCCGCCGCTTCGAAGATGAAGAAGTGCAGCGTGATATCAGCATCATGCCTTACAAAATTGTTAAGGCAGATAACGGTGACGCTTGGGTTGAGGCGAAAGGCCAAAAAATGGCTGCGCCACAGGTGTCTGCTGAAGTCCTGAAGAAAATGAAGAAAACCGCTGAAGATTTCCTCGGCGAGGAAGTGACTGGCGCGGTTATCACAGTCCCTGCTTACTTTAACGACTCTCAGCGTCAAGCAACCAAAGATGCTGGTCGTATCGCAGGTCTAGAAGTTAAACGTATCATCAACGAACCAACAGCTGCGGCACTGGCTTATGGTCTAGACAAAAAAGGCGGCGATCGCACAATCGCTGTGTATGACCTAGGTGGTGGTACCTTCGATATCTCTATCATCGAAATCGATGAGGTAGATGGCGAGCAAACGTTCGAAGTATTGGCCACAAACGGTGACACGCACCTTGGTGGTGAAGACTTCGATAACCGCTTGATCACCTACTTGGTTGACGAGTTCAAAAAAGAGCAAGGCATCGACCTGCGTCAAGACCCGCTAGCGATGCAGCGTGTCAAAGAAGCGGCCGAGAAAGCGAAGATTGAGCTGTCTTCTGCGCAGCAAACAGACGTGAACTTGCCGTATGTGACGGCGGACGCAACCGGTCCTAAGCACATGAACATCAAAGTGACTCGTGCAAAGCTTGAATCTCTGGTTGAAGATCTGGTTCAGCGCTCACTAGAACCAATGAAAGTAGCACTGGCTGATGCCGAGCTATCGGTTGACGAAATCACTGACGTTATCTTGGTTGGCGGTCAAACCCGTATGCCAATGGTACAGGCCAAAGTGGCAGAGTACTTTGGTAAGGATGCACGTAAAGACGTGAACCCTGACGAAGCCGTTGCCATGGGTGCCGCGGCACAAGGTGGCGTACTGTCTGGTGATGTAAAAGACGTACTGCTGCTTGACGTGACGCCGCTTTCACTGGGTATCGAAACCATGGGCGGTGTGATGACCAAGCTGATTGAGAAAAACACCACGATCCCAACTAAGGCGAACCAGGTGTTCTCAACTGCAGAAGACAACCAAAGCGCGGTAACAATCCACGTGATTCAGGGTGAGCGTAAGCAAGCCATGCATAACAAATCACTGGGTCAGTTCAACCTCGAGGGCATCCAGCCTGCGCCACGCGGTGTGCCACAAATCGAAGTGACCTTCGATTTGAACGCTGACGGTATCTTGAATGTGTCTGCGGCTGATAAGCAAACCGGCCAAGAGCAGAAGATCACTATCCAAGCGTCTGGCGGCCTAAGTGACGAAGACGTTGAGAAGATGGTGCAAGAAGCAGAAGCTAACAAAGAAGCGGACAAAAAGTTCGAAGAGCTAGTGACTGCGCGCAACCAAGCTGACCAACTGGTTCACGGCACGCGTAAGCAAATGGACGAAGCAGGTGATAAACTGCCTGCCGAAGACAAAGAAAAGATCGAAACCGCCATTTCTGAGCTAGAAACCGCACGCAACGGTGAGGACAAAGAAGACATCGATGCGAAGGTTCAAGCACTGGTAGCCGCTTCATCAAAACTGATGGAAATCGCGCAGCAGCAAGCTCAAGATGAGCAGGCGCAGCAAGACGCCGGTGCTGATTCAGCAAAACAAGACGACGATGTTGTCGATGCTGAGTTCGAAGAAGTTAAAGACGACGACAAGAAATAAGCGAAAGCACTGTCGTTAATAAGCACGGGCGTAGGGGAGCAATCTCCTTCGCCCGTCGTTTTATCAAACAGTGAATTGAACGTCTTTGTTTTGTTGACGTAAACAGGTGCAGTCAGACCATGTCTAAAAGAGATTTGTATGAAGTGCTCGGCTTAAGCCGCGATGCAAGCGAGCGCGATATTAAAAAAGCCTATAAGCGGCTGGCAATGAAATATCACCCAGACCGCAACAAAGGCGAAGATGCAGCCGATCAGTTTAAAGAAATTAAGTTGGCCTATGAAGTGCTGACCGACCCGCAAAAACGCGCAGCCTATGATCAATATGGTCACGCAGCCTTTGAACAAGGCGGCATGGGAGGCGGCGGCTTCGGCGGCGGTGGCTTCGGTGGAGGTGCTGACTTTAGCGATATTTTTGGTGACGTATTCGGCGATATATTCGGCGGAGGTCGTCGTGGTGGTCAGCAACGCGCGCAACGTGGAGCCGATTTACGCTACAACATGGAGCTTACGCTTGAAGAAGCGGTCCGTGGCGTCAGCAAAGAGATCGAAGTCCCTACTTATGTCGGGTGTAAAACCTGCGATGGCAGCGGGGCGAAACCAGGTTCGAAAAAACAAACCTGTGGAACCTGTAACGGTATCGGCCAAGTGCAAATGCGCCAAGGTTTCTTTGCGGTTCAACAAGCATGTCCAACATGTCATGGCAGCGGGACCATTATCAAAGATCCTTGTAACAGTTGCCACGGTCAAGGTCGTGTAAAAGAAACCAAGCACTTGAATGTAAAAATCCCTGCGGGGGTTGATACGGGTGATCGCATTCGCTTATCCGGTGAAGGTGAAGCGGGTGAAAACGGTGCCCCGGCGGGTGACTTGTATGTTCAAGTACACATCCGCGAACATCATATTTTTACCCGTGATGGCAACAACCTCTACTGCGAAGTACCAGTGAGCTTCACCATGGCAGCCCTCGGCGGCGAGGTTGAAGTCCCTACCTTAGATGGTCGTGTTAGCTTAAAAGTCCCAGCAGAAACACAAACGGGTCGCATGTTCCGCATGCGCGGTAAAGGTGTGCAGTCTGTTCGTGGCGGCGGTGTTGGCGATCTCATCTGCAAAATGGTGGTTGAGACCCCAGTTAATTTGAGTAGCCGGCAGAAAGAGCTGCTTCAGGAGCTGGAAGAGTCGTTTAGTGGCTCTGAAGCGAAAAAGCACAAGCCAAAATCAGAAGGTTTCTTTGACGGTGTTAAGAAATTCTTTGACGATTTAACCGGATAAACGACTGAGTTTCTCCCGCTACGCTCGACGGCGAGTCAGAGCGTACTGAAATAATTAGCGGCCAGCTCTATGCTGGCCGTTTTAATGTCTGAAGAACCCCATTTTTTGCACGATCTTGGGGTAAGGGGCAGGATGCGTTGGATGAGGTAGAGGTTATTAGTCCATTAGCATAGAGCACTAAGGTTGCGCAGGGATCATCGGTTTGTGAGTGATTAGCTCGCGGGTGAGCAAGGATCTTATAGGTAGCCTCACCACTTTGAATTTCGAATCGATAATCAGGCGATAACTGGCAATCGGCACAGAGTGCTTTTGCTTCTAAGTCGGTTGCATCTGATACCGACGGATAGTGTTTTGTCGTAATGAACTGCTGCTCTACCCAGGCTTGTAACTGAATTAAGTGTCGCGTCGCTGCGTGCCGTGTCTGTCGTTGTTGGTACTCCGTATAGCTGGGTATGACTACCCCTGCAAGTGTGGCGATGATAGCCAAGACGAGCATCATTTCGATCAATGTCACCCCATGTTGTAAATAGCGACAAAAAGATAAACGCATTTCTACGGGCCTCTCGAAGACTCAATCACCAAACGCATACAGAGGTTATGAGAGTGGTAACCTGAGCGCAATCAGCAGGCGAAGATCCTGGGAGGCAGTATGCGTTTTATCTCTCATCAAAAACGACGTTATCATGGCTTTACTTTAATAGAGTCACTGATTGCGCTTGCTGTGCTGGCGGTTACATGCAGTATTGCGTTTCCCAACTTTCAAAAAGCGCACCAAGCGACGTTAATTGCCAATGAGAGTGCGGCACTCTCTAGTTTGTTTCAGTTGGCACAAAGCCGAGCTGTCGAAGAAAGTCGACCGTATGTTGTTAGCTTAGTGAGTGAGGGTGGGATTGACTGCATTGTTGCCAAAGCAAAAGTATCTTCCACAGTCCGAGCATCAGCCCAACAGCCATCGACTCACGCCTGCCATCAAACGCAAGCCTTGATGGTGAGGCTAGATAAACAGGTCACACTAAAAAAACAAGTTAAAGAAGAGTGGCAATTACAGCCAGACGGCGATTTATTTACGATTGACTTTCGAACCCAGCGGCCGAACCTCAACCTCACACTTGGATTAATGGCTAAGAAGCGCCAACAGCCAGACTATGTAGTGCAAGTTCGTCAGTACCTGGGTTTTGAATCCTGTCAGTGGAGTGGTATCGACAGTGCGTGTAGCTAATTCCAAAGGGTACTCATTAGTTGAGCTTTTAGTTGGTTTGTCGGTGAGTATTTTAGTTTCAATCACCGCACTTTCTGTGATGACTTCGGCGACCACGATGCAAGCCAGGATTGATGCCAAGACGCGCTTATCGCTCGAAGTCAACCGCTTATTAACGATGATGGAAACTGAGATACGTCGAGCCGGACTGTGCTACCAGTGTGATGGCACGTCGCCCTATCTCTTTGACAGTAGTCATGATATTCACCTTTTACTGATTGATGAAACCCCCTCGCAGCGTCAAGGGCAATGCCTTCGTTTTGCTTATCAACAAGACAGTCTCCATCCTACGAATACTGTGGGTAAAGATGACGCCAAAGGTTTTCGACTAGATACAGAAGCCCATGCCATAGAGATCTATGAAAATCACCGAGACACGGCGAACTGGTCGTGTGAATCAGGTTATTGGCGAGATATTTCTTCTCGTGCATTGAAGATCTCGCATTTATCTTTTACCCGTAACGAGGTGCATACCGAAAATGGTCGACGCATTACCTCACTGACTATCAAGGTTTCCGCCTCGCTAAACCGCCAACCTGGTCTGCGTAAAGATGTGTCGCGAACATTGGTTTTAGCTAATACGGTGGCCTCATCATGAAGTACGTCGCAAAATGCACGCGTGACCAAGGTATAGCCACCCTGGCGGTGGTCGCCAGCATCGCTCTAATTACGCTTCTTATCGTATTAGGTGTCAGTCGACGCGCAGTCAATGATATCCAACAAACACAGGCGAAAATCACAACCGAGCAATCCCTTTCTAGAGCCTGGACGGCTCTAGATTGCGCGGTGGCTAAGATCAAACATGATGGTATTCATTTATCGAAAGACGATGTGGCAGCGGGGATAGTGCAACTCTCACCTTGTCAACATATCGCAGGGAGCCAATTATGGTTGGAGCCTTGGCAAAATAGTGATCGCGGAATGTGGCATCTTTACGCGACTCATGCACAGCAACAAGTCGGAGTGACCCTAGCAAAAGCCACCGGTGCACGAAGAAGTTCATTTGTCACTTCAGGATCAGCAGCGTTTTACGGTGGCAATACATGGCGACCAGCAAAGGGAAAAAAGCGAGAGGATGGTTTATATGAATGCCATTCAATTGTAGCCGGGGGCGATGTCATGATTCGTCCGCGAACGCCGGATGAGAGTCAGTCAGAGAGTGAAGGGAAGAATAGCTCAAACGGATTTACCGTTAGCTTAGATGGTAGCGATGAATGCGCTCCTGAATATAGAACGGAGGTTAGCGACTACACAGTCGCAGATAGTCGCGATGAAACCGGCGCGCGACTAAAAAAAGATGTGCAAACCAATGTTGATAATATGGACTTGTTCAAAGATTACTTTGGTGTTCCTCGCGCGCAGTGGAAAACAGTCAGAGAGCAATTTGAGCGACAAGGCGGTTTTGTTGTTAATACCCAAGATGATCCCTCGTTATGTTATGAAACCCTATTGGATGCAGTCGCAAGCAGTAAACACAGAGAGAGTGCGAATGCAAAAGTATGGGTGGATGGGCCTTGTGATCTAAGCCGAGAGGGTTTAGAGGCGTTACCAAGTGAACCTCCGATTTTACTGGTTGTGCAAGATGGCATTGTGGCGCTGCGTGGTGCGATTAAACCCTTTAAAGGAGCGGTATATCAGTTTAACACCGATAAGCTGAATGCGAGAGAATTTGCTGAGCAATGGGGGATGACTATCTCCGAATCTGGCGGGATGTCTTGCTCTCACGACGATAGTAATATCCAAGAACTTTGCCAATTGATTACATCGACTGTTACCAACCCTGAACAAGCACGTCGTGTGCCTTTTTGGTTTAATGGTAGCTTTGAACCCGAGGGGGCATTTATCACCGACGTGCCTAATGGCCATTCCGTGGTGTATGGTGCATTCAAACCTACTTATAGTGGTGAGGTATTACAGCAGAGTTTTGCTGGGCTTAAGCAGTGGCGGCCCGTAAATAATAGCTACCATGACATCAAGCCGCCTCTTGGGGAGGGGTAGTATGTTACGAGCGCGAGGCTTTTCCTTTATAGAAATATTGATTGCGCTAGTGTTAGTTGCGGTAACGGGCGCAGGTATTTATACACTCACTGTTGATATTCAAGCTAAGCAACACAATGTGCGCTTGGCCGAAGGGGCTATGCACGTTGCTAGTAACCAACTGTCGCATTGGCGTTTAATGAACACGGATACGCCCTGCAGTGCAAGCCACTCTGTAGTCATGAGGTTGAGCCGTTTAGCACGATGCTTGATAGATACCGAAGACACGGGTTACCAACTGGCAGTGACTGAGATTAAAAATGTGCTCACCGATGATGACGGTGTTTATGCGAAAACACTTGTATTGGAAGTTCGCTGGCAAGATTACCGAAATAAGGAACAGACGCTGAGATTTTACTTCACAGGGTCAACGCTTCGATACCAAGGTATGTAATAAGCGCCCAAAAGAGTGAGTTATCACCCGTTTGGTTGGTTTTTAATCGCTTGTGCTGTTTTCTTCAAAAAATCCTTGCGCCCAAAAATTACCTCTCTATAATGCGCTCTCGTTGGCACGGCAAGCCGCGCTAACAACGGCAAAACAGCCAAG
>NZ_PXUD01000035.1:0-37664 GCF_003390965.1 Salinivibrio sp. HTSP | reverse complement strand
ACAGCGCGAACGCCGAGGGATTTTAAATCCCTTGTGTCTACCAATTTCACCACCAGGGCAACGCAGTTATGCGTGGTAGCACCATGGTCCGCAGACTGCGCTGCGAACGAAGATGTACTTTAATGAAATTTAACCTGAGGTCAATAGTCCTTTTGTTCTTTTTGACTCAAGTGGTTGAAAAGCAGGCAGAACGATAGAGGTGAATCATGCTGCACATGCGCCTTTAAAGTTCCGCCAAAACCCCCTTTACAAAAGGAGCTTTTTGCTTGACATAGGCATCTTGATCACGCACACCTTGAGCGAGTATGGCGCGCTTTTTGTTTTCATATTCAATGCGTACACTAGGGTTATCGAGCAAATACTGTTTGTACGCCATTTGGCGATGATGCTCATCACTGTCTTTTTCAATCACGTGAGCATGGATCAGAAACCGCTCACCTTGATAGGTTACAGAGGCATCTTTGCGAGGACGGTGTTCGGGAAAAGGCTGATCACTGTGCTGATCTTGAAAACCGAGTGCATAGAGATGAGCAACAGCATGGTCGCGTTCGCCAGAACGATAGAGAATGGATAAATCAATAATCCCCTTGCCTCCTACTTTGGCTGACGTGGAGCCAAAATGCAGTACCTCAATATCAGGTGTCGAGATACGATCAGACAGGGCTTGAGCAACGTCTAAATAAATAGGACGCCACGGAGAAAAACTAGCGTCAACTAATTGGTAGGGCTCGAGTGTAATCATGTAGCACCTAAGTTGGAAAGAGGAATGCTGAAAAACCGAGTCACTCGCCATGAGCAGGCTATCGACTGTCATCAAACTCGGTGTTTGTCGTAACAGCCGTTCTCATGCAAGCAAGTCACTCCATCGTGCTAAACACCTTCCGCAAGCTGGGGGTTAGAACCGTATTGGTTGCTATTTTGATCCCCTTCCAACGCGCAAAGCACCAGCAATACAAGCATTCCGAGAATAGGGATCAGTGAGATGAGCAACCACCATGCTGAGCGCCCGGTATCATGCAAACGTCTTGATGTCACCGCTAAGGTTGGCAGTAGTACCGCCAATGAATACACAATGCTCAGCAACACTAATCCCGTTGCTTCAGCGACAATGTTAAGCGCCAACGAGATACAAAAGTTAATAAGAAAGAACATCCAATACTCGCGACGGTGGGCGCGCCCTGAAAAAGTGGCATAATTACGCAGCACTTTTAAATACCATTCCATACGTAACCCTGTTTTAGTTAAAAAGTGTTCGCGTGTATCATAGAACGAGGCTCCAGCCAGTACTATTTCAACGATAAGACACCCGACCGCTTTATCATCAGCTTGAGAGCCTTATCACTGATTGACAGCATTTTACTCCAGAGCGCGATTAACCAAAACCGGTGTTTCTCACCAAAATGCGCTGGCAACCTTATGTGATTTGATTGCACAGCACATTTAAACCTTGGTGAAACGCAAAGACTGGCTGAGCAACCAAGTGATAAACCGTAAAACTCAACAACGATTTATAGTTTTAGATCTTGGTAAGTCACCGCCCCTTCCGCCGCGGAAATCACAGTATTGGCATATTTTGCCAATACGCCGCGTTTGTATCGTGGCTCTGGCTGTTGCCACTGACTTAAACGCTGATTCATTTCGGCTTGCGTTAAATCGACATCAATCGACATATCATCAGCATTAATAGAAATGGTGTCACCATCTTCAATAATGGCGATGGGGCCACCATCCATGGCTTCCGGTGTCACATGGCCTACGACAAAACCATGACTCCCCCCAGAGAAGCGACCATCCGTGATCAGCGCAACGTCGTTACCCAAGCCACGCCCCATCACGGCAGAAGTTGGACTCAACATTTCGCGCATGCCTGGGCCCCCTTTGGGTCCTTCGTAGCGAATAACAATCACATCCCCTTTTACGATCTTGCCATCTAAAATCGCTTGCAAGACTTCTTCTTCAGAGTGGAATACGCGAGCACGACCAGTAAACTGCGTACCCTCTTTGCCCGAGATTTTTGCCACGGCCCCCGTCGGAGAGACATTGCCTTTCAATACCACCAAGTGACTGGTTTGCTTAATAGGATTATCAAACGGACGAATAATATCTTGGTGATCAGGATAGTCTTCAACCTCCTCTAAGTTCTCCGCCAAGGTTTTTCCTGTCACCGTTAAGCAATCACCATGCAATAGACCCGCGTCCAATAGACGCTTCATCAATGGTTGAATACCACCAATGGCCACAAGCTCTGACATCATGTACTGACCACTTGGACGCAAATCCGCAAGTACAGGGACTTTTTGCCCTAGGCGTGTAAAGTCATCCAAGCTTAAATCTACATTGACCGTATTCGCCATAGCCAACAAATGCAGCACCGCATTGGTTGAACCGCCAAGCGCAATGGTCACAGTGATGGCATTTTCAAATGCTTCCCGCGTCATAATGTCTGAGGGGCGAATGCCCTCTTCGATTAAACGTACCACCGCTTTACCCGCCGCTTCGCAATCCGCACGCTTATCTTGTGAGATCGCTTCTTGAGCTGAACTGCCCGGCAAACTTAATCCCAAGGCTTCAATAGCGGATGCCATCGTATTCGCGGTGTACATACCACCACAAGAACCTGCGCCAGGAATGGCCGTTTTCTCTATCTTTTCAACATCTATTAATTCAATATCGCCTTTAGCATGCTGACCCACTGCCTCGAATACAGACACGATATCGGTATGATTTGCACCCGGTTTGATCGTTCCGCCATAGACAAAAATAGAAGGCCGGTTAAGTCGGGCCATGGCAATAACGCAAGCGGGCATGTTTTTATCGCAACCACCAATGGTCACCAAGCCATCAAAACCTTGGCATGCCGCAACCGTTTCAATGGAGTCCGTGATCACTTCACGAGAGACCAAAGAATACTTCATACCTTCCGTGCCATTGGCAATGCCATCAGAAATGGTAATGGTATTAAAGATAACGCCCTTACCACCATCAGCGTCCACACCACTGCAGGCATGATCGGCCAGTTCGTTGATATGCATATTGCACGGTGTCACCATGCTCCAAGTCGAAGCAATGCCCACTTGCGGTTTTGAGAAATCCTGCTTTTCAAAGCCAGTCGCGCGCAACATGGCACGAGCCGGTGCTTTAGACACCCCATCAACCACTTCCGATGAATAGCGGCGCTTCTTACTCATCATACCCTCTCTCATTAATTCAACGTTTTATTTGTTAGTGATTATAGGGTCACTTTACCAAGGCTGACCAATCTATCAATATGCCAGCGACATACTATGCTGTTCAGCGACTTAGTGCGACTTTTTACTTGTTTTGTCATAGTGATTTTTGGTGGAAAGATAAAGGGTCGAATATTGTGTGGGCATTGCCAGTGATTAGCAGCATTTTGACTTCAGAGCACGATTAACCAAAGCCAGTGATATTCACCCAAATGCGCTGGCAACCTGATGTAGTTTGATTGCAGAGCACATAAAAAAAGCTGAGCGCTAGGCCCAGCTAAAAGACAGTACCAAAAAAGACGTTACTTAATGGAGAAAGGAATCGCTAACGTTAGCTTAAAGTCATCTTCGTCTTGGAAGAGATTGGTATACCCTTTCCAGCTCGGCGCATCGGTATCGTTAAAGTACTGCGTGAAGTAGAAGCTTACTTTCGCATCTTTAAGTGCACCCGTTTGAATGGCGTAATTCGCAAACAGGCTATAAGAGTATTCTTTTAGATCATCGTATCCCTTGGCGGATGAGCCAAAGCCATAAGCGCCGTTAAAGCCTGCACTAAAGCCTTTTGCACCAATATCCGAGAAATCACGCGATAACGACCCAAATACCGCCAGTTCTTCATCGTGGTTAAAGTCCGAACGGTTATTCCACCAAATGTCATAGGTACCGTTCGAGCCACCATATTGACTCGTCAAGCGATACGCTAAATTTTGCACCTTGGCAGGATCGCCGGAGTCGGCTTCGGTATAGGTGGCCTCTGCACGATATGAGTACTGCCCCGATGACATACTGGTAAGCATCGCTAGCTGGAATGCCGTGCTATCATATTGCTCATCATCATCGACCACATAAAGTTGCGGCGACCAATACACGCCACCCTCAGTGGTGCCTTTGACTTTGAGATGGGCATTCCAACGGTCACCGTCACTTAAAGCCCCATAAGCCGCATCGATAGAAATATCATTATCCAATGTATACCGCGCCCCTAACGAATAGGCGGTACCAGCGTCTTCACCATCGGTCGTTTGAAATTCATAGGTTTCTTTAAACCAAGGCGCTTTATAGCGCTCGGAGACTACAAGGCCCAGATCAAGATTATCGACACTCAGGCCTAACTCCCCACCTACATGAGTGCCCGGCGCAAACGACCAGTTAATACCAATCGTGCTTGGTACTGAAGGCTGAAAATAACCCAGCTTCGCCGTTACGTTTTCACCAAATTTAAACTTAGCCGCCGCAGTAGCCAGAGATACACCATTATCCGTGCACGCATCGTCCCATGCGCCCGTGCATTCGCTATCATCTGGCTCTTTATCAAAGGGGTTATTCACGCCCCAAAAGTTCATTTCGTGGTCCGGGCTACCGTTTTGCCACATATCAAAGGTACTAAAGGCCATCAAATCAAGTCCAACCACTTCCGCAGCATAGCCTGAGTTAAAGGCAAGATTTGCATAGATAGAGCCATGGTCAAGGTTGGTTTCTTTGGCCGTATCGTTGCCGTTGGCATCTGTACCTGCGCGATCACGGGATCGCATCCAAAAATTGAGATTCCCACTTAAGGTAGATTCAGTAAAAAAAGGTGATGTCTCTGAGGATAATGTTTGTGACATTGCTGGCGCCGCCACCACCGCACTAAAAACAGCTGCAGCTAATGTCGATACGCTAAACATTTTATTCATGAAAGACTCCTGCTATCTGCAAGATACTGGCTTTGCCTCGTTGATTTATTAAGTTTTGTCGAGTGCAAAACCGATTTGAAAGCTGAGAAATATATTTCAGCTTTCCCCCGCTGCTTACACATTTCGTGTAACCACATCCTCAGACTAATTACGCAGAGAAAAATATCAATCACGACTTAATTTTTAATACGAATAATATGACATAGAGCATGTTTTTGACCGTTTTATGACATGGATCTTATTCACAAAAACACAAAGTTGTTTATAAACAATTATTTAGGAATGACAGCTTCCGGAGAAGCGTATTTTAATGTCAATAAAATGAAATAAAAATCATAGAGCACGAACACGAAATCACGTCAAAAACGGCAAAAGTCGCTAATCTTATTTTTCTTACAAAATTAACGAGCAGAGAATGGATAGATGAGGGTATTTTTTTACGTAAAATACATTTTATTATCGTCAAAAACGGCAAAAAAATGCATGGAATTTAGGAGTTATGTAATTTTATTATAAAAAATAACCACGACTACAACTGTGTTTACGTCATCGGAACTCCCCCCGACAACGCCTTGTCTCGCGATCGAGGGCTTTTTACATCGCCGCACAACGATCGCTGTTGCATATTAAGCCGTACTCGCTGTTATAGAAAAACTGATGCGCATCAAAAGTTAGGTTGACCTGTCATTCAATCAACAGATTCGCGTGATAGATTAGTCAATGAACCGTTAAGCTCACCCCATAGTGCAATATACCGCCACGCCATGGCGAAAAAGGATCCCGGCATCAATGAAAGGACTACGTTGGTTTTTACCTCTTATCATTCTCGGTCTTGGCTATCTGGGCTATACCGCCATCGCGGCAACAGAGTCCGCTCCCCAAGAAAATGCTGCGTCCCCGCCACCACCGATTGTTGAAACACGCGTTGTTCACCCAACCCAGCACCAAGTGGTTTTACGGGCGCACGGTGAGGTCATCCCTGTAGAGACCACACAGCTTTCTGCTCAAGTGTCCGGTGAAGTCGTCGCTTGGCATCCAAACTTTGTTGCTGGCGGCATTGTTAAACGTGGTGATGTGCTTTTTTCCATTGAGCCTGAGAACTATCAAGCCGCGGTACTAAATGCCGAAGCCGACCTTGCCAGTGCAAAAGCGGCCTTGATAGAAGAACAAGCCCAGGCCGCGGTGGCAAAACGTCAAGCAAAAAGCCTTCCTCCCTCACAAGTCACCGATCTTTACTTACGCAAGCCACAAGTCCTCAGTGCAAAAGCCCGCGTAAAATCAGCACAAGCAGCGTTAAAACGTGCACAACGCGACTTAGACAACTGCCAAGTGACTGCCCCTTACGATGCACTCGTCGTGTCACGAGACGTCGGGGTTGGGCAGTACATCAACGCAGGAAGCCCGGTAGGGGTCCTTAATAGTATCGAGGCGGCGGAAGTGCATTTGCCTATTGCTGGCTTCGACACCCTCTTTCTCCCCACACCCTTAGCGGGGATCGAGGTTCAGCTTACTCGCAACGGCAGCGAACTGGCTCAACGCCAAGCGCGACTGGTGCGCGATCTCGGCATCGTAGAGCAAAGTACGCGCATGATGCGGGTAGTGGTGCGCCTTGATGATCCTTACGGCATCCAGTCGGCTAAACCTGCCCTACCTTTTGGTAGTTATATCGAGGCGACGTTCAAAGGGGCAACGTTGGAGAACGTCTTTAAGCTGCCGCAGTCCTTGATAAACAATCGTCAAGTTTGGGTAGTCAACCAAGCGGGAAAACTCACCCCGCGCACGCTACGCGTGGTAAGAACGGAGGGCCAGTATATCTACGCTGACCAAGGCTTAAGTGATGATGACCAAGTGGTTACCACGCTGCCTGAATTCCCCGAGCCTGGCATGACGGTTCGCGTCGCATCGCAGGTATCGCCGGAGGGTGAACATGAATAATGCTGACACGCCATCGCGTGGGCTCATTGCCTATTTTGCCCACAATCCGGTTGCTGCAAACCTGATCATGGTGTTTGTACTCATCATGGGGGTTGCCAGTTACTTTTTCATTCAGCGACAGATGTTCCCTAACATCGAAATCAACTATATCCATATCACAGCGGACTATCCTGGGGCGTCTCCACAGGAGGTCGAAGAAAGTATTCTGGTTAAAGTCGAAGAGGCGATTAAAGATGTCACCGGGATCGAATCGGTGGTTTCAACCGCGCGGCGCGGATTTGGTCAAGTCGAAATCGAAGTGGATGTTGGGGAAGATCTCAATCTCGTCCTGGATCGCGTAAAACAAGAGGTCGACGCCCTCTCTAACCTCCCCGCGTCGATGGAGCCGCTTAATGTCGCGCAAGTGGAGTTTCGCCAAACCGTTATTCAGATGGCAGTGGTAGGCAATAAGCCACTCACTGAGCTTAAACGCGCAGCACAGGACATTGAGGACGAACTCCTCCAACTCAAGGACGTCACCTTGGTGGAGCTCAGTGCCCCTACCTACGAAATTGCCATCGAAGTGGCCCCCCGTATTCTGCGCAAGTATAACCTCACGCTTAATCAGGTGAGTGACGCCATTGCCCGCTACTCCGCCAATTTCTCTGCCGGGGAAGTACGCACCGACAGCGGTATGATTGCAATTCGGGTCGAGAATCAACGCTACCGTGGTGATGAATTTCGCCAGATCCCAATCAAAATTGGCCCCAACGGCAGTCGCTTATTGCTACAGGATATTGCCACCATTAAAGACGGCTTTACAGAGGGCGAACGCTATTTTAAGTACTCGGGGCAGAATGCAATTTTTCTCTCGGTGAACGCCACGGCGTCGGAAAACATGGTCACTGTCGCCGACGCTGTCAAAGGGTACATCAGTGAAAAGAACGCGACATTGCCCGCCGGGCTGGCGCTCAAATCGGTGGTCGATATGACACATTACCTCAATGCCCGCCTTGATATGATGCTCAAAAACTTATTACAGGGGGCGGTACTGGTTGCGTTACTGCTGACACTATTCTTGCGCTTTAAACTTGCCCTCTGGGTGCTTATCGGTTTGCCCGTATGCTTTCTTGGCGCGGTCATGTTAATGCCAGTGATTGGGGTCAGCATTAACATCGTTTCACTGTTTGCGTTCATTATGGTGTTGGGGATTGTCGTCGATGACGCGATCGTTATCGGCGAAAGTGTGTATACCGAAGTGGAGCACAAGGGCGGCGGCGTCAATAACGTTGTCGCCGGGGCGCAGCGTGTTGCCACCCCTGCCACTTTTGGCGTGCTCACCACCATTGCCGTTTTTGCCCCTTTTATTATGTCGAGCGGCCCTGAACGCGCCTTTTTCTTTGGCATCGCGTCAATCGTCATCTTGTGTCTGATCTTTAGCTTGGTAGAGTCGAAGCTTATTTTGCCCGCTCACTTGGCGCACACCCACTTTTCCACGCCCAAATCAAATAGCTTTCGCCAGCGTTTTAATCGGCAATTCCATCGCTTTGTCAATGGGCCATACCGCCGCGCCGTCACCTTCGCCGTGCATTGGCGCTGGTCGGCTTTCGCATTATTTGGTGCCTTATTAGCTATCAGTGTTTCATTGGTGGTTGCCAGCCACGTGCGTATGGTGCCGACGCCCAAAGTCCCGCATGATTTTCCCAATATTCGCCTAGAGATGAACAATAACGCCTCCAGTGAGCAAACCATTGCCGCACTCAAAGCTATTGAGAGTATGGTCTACCGGGTCGATAACGCCACAGAAACCGAAACGGGCCAAGCCATGGTGCAAGACACGCTCGTATTTAATGAAGGGCGAACCTCAGGACAACTGGTGATCCCTTTAGTCGATGATACATTGCGCCCCTTTACCACCTTCGAATTATCACGGCGCTGGCGCGAGGCGATGCCGGAGATCCCAGGGGTTAAAAAACTCACCATTCAAGATGACGTGAATGGTGGAGAGCAAGGAGATGAGTTTGGCTTCCTCCTTTTTGGGCCCAATATCGACACACTCAATGCGGCCGGACGTGCTTTAATGTCGCGCCTTAACCAGCAAACGGGCCTTTTTGATGTGTCCTCATCCATCGATTCCGGCAGCCAGGAAGTGCTTATTTCCCTCACGCCCGTGGCTCATGATCTAGGACTGGATCTCACCACCATTGCACAGCAAGTCGGTGGGAGTTTCTATGGCGGGGAAGCGCAGCGCCTGATCCGTGACGGTGAAGAAATAAGAGTCATGGTGCGTTATCCCAAATTAACCCGGGAGGCCTTTTCATCCTTACGTTATGCGGTGATCACCACCCCAACCGGTCAACAAGTTATGTTGGGCGATGTGGTTAAACTTGAACAGCAACCTGGGGTGAGTAGCCTGCGCCGTGAAGCTGGATTTAGAACGGTTTATGTCTATGGGGCGATTGATGAAGAGTTAGTGGAACCCAATCAAGTAGTGGAGACCATTCAGCAATCGGTGATACCTGAGGTATTGGCCGATTACCCGGAGGTTACCAGTGAACTCAGTGGTTCGATTGAAGAACAACAAGCCCAGCAAGATGAACAAAAGCTTTTCTTTGTGGCCGGGATGATTGTGGTCTATGCGTTGTTAGCCGTGCCCTTAAAAAGCTACACACAACCACTGATTATCATGTCTGTGATCCCTTTTAGCTTAACGGGGGCTATTTGGGGACATTATTGGTTTGATATTGATTTAAGTATGATGTCGACCTTTGGTTTGATTGCCGCTGCAGGCGTGGTAGTCAACGATGCGCTGGTGATGACGGATTATATTAATCGAGCGCGCAACGCGGGTGTTGCGATCAAACAAGCAGTGATCGACGCAGGCTGTGCCCGTTTTCGGGCAATCACACTGACCTCTATCACCACCTTTGCGGGGGTACTCCCCATTATGTTTGAAACCAGCCTGCAAGCGCGGTTTGTGATCCCAATGGCTGTTGCACTTGGCTTTGCGGTGATGTTTGCCACTTTGCTAACGCTGTTTTTGGTGCCGTGTTTATATCTGATGTTGCAAGATATTGGCCAACTGCTGCGTCGGCTGACTCCCGGCGTATCGTCCTCACAATCAGAACCTAACGCGCAGTAAAAGCAGTACCGAGCGCGGTGCCTTGTGCGCCACGTTTGTCCAGCTGGTTAGCAATGGCGGTCATCGCTAACCAGCGGTTCTCGCACCATGAAGGGGCCAGTAACGTCGGTGGACGCGCGCTCGCAGACACGCGATGATACACCACCTCAGGGGGCGTTCGCTGGATCATCATAGTGGCGCTATCGACGTAGGCGTCTAATGTAATTTCGCTTTGACGCCCCGCCCGCCACGCTTTCGCCATGATACTCCCCTCAACAATATGCAGCGGATGCAATTTGATGCCATCGGTGCCTGTGCTCACCACACGGTCAATCGTTGTTTGATGGTCGGTGATACCCTCACCAGGCAGGCCAACAATCAAATGCGTGCATACTTTGATACCGAGCGCACGGGCTTGTTGAGTGATCCGCTCGTACACCGACACATCATGGCCACGGTTAATGCGCTTTAACGTTTTATCATGGCCGGTTTGCAAACCCAGCTCTAACCAGACTTCAAACCCTTGTTGACGATAGTCCGCCAACAGCGTCAACACCTGCTCAGGCACACAATCTGGCCGAGTACCGACACATAACCCGACCATGTTTTCACGCGCGAGTGCTTGCTGGTACAAAGCCTTTAATCGCGCGACTTCACCATAAGTACTGGTATAGGCTTGAAAATACGCCAGATAACGACGTGCTCGGTCTACCTCTTTCGAGCGCAGGCGCAGTTGATCGCTAACGGTTTGGTGCTGCGCGGTTTCATCGGAAAACGAGGCGACATTGCAAAAGGTACAACCGCCCCGCCCGAGCGTGCCATCACGATTGGGGCAACTAAAACCACCATGTAGTGTCAGCTTATGGACACGTTCACCATAACGGTGTTTTAAGTCTTGGCCTAGTGTATTAACAAGTTGATGCAGCTCCATGACGCCTCAGCGGTAAAAGACAAAGGCGGGATTTTAACAACTGTTGTCGAGGAGATATTGGTGCGGATCAAGCAAGGGCAAGCTTTCTCTAAAACAACAAACCCGCCTTAGCGGCGGGCTTAATCGTTGGCGCGTGCGCCTATTAGGCTTTGGCTTTCTTCTTGCGCTTATCAGTGACTTCCCACTGACCATCCACAAAGAAGGCTGACCAACCCGTTGGTTTACCGTTTTCTTCGCTGCGCACGTAATTCTCTTTAGTTTTACGAGCAAAACGAATCACAGTAGGACGCCCATCGGGATCTTCCTGCGGGGCATCGGCAAGGTATTTGAACTTGTCCGAAATACGCTCTTTGAAGCGATGAAGCTCTTCCACCAGCGGCGCGCGTGTCTCGCGGGATTTGGGGAAGTTGCTCGCGGCCATAAACAAGCCTGAAGCGCCATCGCGTAGCACAAAGTAGGCGTCTGAATTTTCACATGGCAGTTCTGGAAAGTGCACCGGATCCTCTTTCGGTGGCGCCACGTCACCATTTTTGAGGATCTTACGCGTGTTCTTACACTCGTCATTGGTGCACCCCATGTATTTACCGAACCGGCCATTTTTCAGCACCATGTCGCTACCACATTTGTCGCACTCCACCACTGGGCCATCATAGCCTTTCGGCTTAAACTCACCTTTTTCAACCACGTAGCCTTCACAGCTCGGGTTATTACCACACACATGCAGCTTGCGATGCTGATCAATGAGGTAAGAGTCCATCGCCGTTTCACAAACCGGACAACGCTTCATCGCCCGAAGATCAGCGGTTTCAACGTCCTCTTCGAGCACATTAACAATACCATCTTCATCCATCAGATTGATGGTGGTTTTACACCGCTCTTTCGGGGGTAATGCGTAACCCGAACAGCCGAGGAACACCCCAGTCGAAGCGGTACGAATCCCCATTTTACGCCCACAGGTTGGACAGTCGATATCTGTCATCACCATGTTATTGGGCTTCATACCACCTTCGTCTTCATCCTGCTCGGCTTGTTCAAGCTCTGCGGTGAAATCGGCAAAGAAGTCGTCAAGTACCCCTTTCCAGTCAGCTTGACCTTCCGCGATTTTATCCAGTGATGCTTCCATGCGAGCGGTAAAGTCATAGTCCATCAAATCGGCAAAACTTTGGTTGAGGCGGTCTGTGACAATCTCGCCCATTTTCTCAGCATAGAAGCGACGATTTTCGACCCGCACATAACCACGATCTTGAATGGTGGAAATAATAGACGCATACGTCGATGGACGACCAATGCCCGCTTTTTCCAATTCTTTAACCAAGGCCGCTTCAGTATAACGGGCGGGTGGCTTGGTAAAGTGCTGCTTGGGATCAAGCTTGTCGAGTGTCAGTGATTCACCGACCTCAACCGCTGGCAAGGTTTGATCTTCATTTTTACCAGAAGGACGCTGTACCCGCGTCCAACCGTCAAAGCGCAGCGTACGGCCTTTGGCTCTCAAGGTGTAATCGCCCGCATCGACCGTCAAAGTGGTCGAGTCATATTTTGCCGGTACCATTTGGCAGGCCACAAACTGGCGCCAAATCAAGTCGTATAGACGATGCGCATCGGGATCCATGCCCTGCAAATCATCGGCCTTAACCCCTACATCAGAAGGCCGGATCGCTTCGTGCGCTTCTTGTGCGTTGGCTTTAGCCCCGTAGACATTGGCCGACTCAGGTAAATATTTCTCACCGTATTCGCTGGCAATGTGGCCACGAGCCGCGTCGACCGCCTCTTTACTGAGGTTGGTCGAGTCGGTACGCATGTAAGTGATATAACCGGCTTCATACAAACGTTGCGCCAGCATCATAGTTTTTTTCACCCCAAAGCCCAGACGCGTACTTGCCGCCTGTTGCAATGTTGAGGTGATATAAGGCGCTGATGGTTTGCTGGTTGACGGGCGATCTTCGCGATCACGCACCACAAAGCTAGCGTGCTCAAGTGCCGATACCGCTGCCATCGCCTCATCTTTGTTCTTCGGCTTAAAAGCCTTGCCGTTTTGCTGCGCCACGAGCAAACGCAGTGCTTGCTCTTTCGGTGTGAGCGTGTCGGCATGCACATCCCAAAACTCTTCGGGAATAAAGGCCTTTATTTGATGCTCTCGCTCAACAAGCAGCTTGACTGCGACCGACTGCACACGACCGGCCGATAGGCCACGCGCCACTTTCTTCCATAGCAGCGGCGAGACCATAAAGCCCACCACACGGTCTAGGAAACGACGCGCTTGCTGCGCATTAACACCGTCAATATTGACGTCACCCGGCGCTTCAAACGCCTGTGTAATCGCATTTTTGGTGATCTCATTAAACACGACGCGCTTGAAACGGTCGTTATCACCACCGATAAGTTCACGCAGGTGCCAAGCAATGGCCTCCCCTTCGCGGTCCAAATCCGTTGCGAGATAAACGTTGTCCGCTTGCTCAGCCAGTGACTTGAGCTCGGCGACGACTTTTTCCTTACCGGGCAACACTTGGTATTTCGCTTGCCAGCCATTGTAAGGATCAACGCCCATCTTATTGATGAGCGCCTTCTGTTCTTTTTCTTTTTTAATTCGCGCTTTTTCTTCGGCGCTGAGCCCTTTCGTGGACACAGGTGCGGCTTTTTTACCGCCTTGCGTCGCTCCAGTTGGCAAGTCACGAACATGCCCGACACTCGACTTCACCACGAAGTCTTTGCCGAGATATTTGTTGATCGTTTTCGCCTTTGCTGGGGACTCCACGATGACGAGAGATTTGCCCATAATGACCTAATTGACGCCCTTTGCGCTGAAACTGTCGAAAATTCGTTGCGTTGCACTTCCATGCGGAGTGCCGCTATCTGTTTACAATATTGAGCGAGTCTAGCCGAATATCAACTAAATTCGCAGCAAAACACGCTGATTGCTCGTCCCTTCCACAATTGTTACGCAATTGTGATGGTGATATCTCGATTATTCTTCATGCCGATTTCCGGCAAAAACGCGCTAATCATTACCATTGCCGCACGCAAAATAGCTAAGTGGATGCGGTAATCTTTGGCTTGGCTCACACTATTACCACTATTTCGCTAATTATCGTGCGCCTGTTGCCGCTATTTCTCTCCGTTGTCTAACGTCTAGCGCCAACAGACAGCACACAGAAAATGAATTACACCAACGGACGCTGACCACGACTGATCCATTTTAGCAACACGCGATCGGCCACTTCCGCGGATGCGCCAGCCAGTTTTTCCGCAATGTTTTTACGCTGCTGGTACGACACCGACAGCACTTTTCGGTCGTTATTCGCCGCTTGGAATAAATACTCGTCGCTGGTACAGACCTCATCAATCAATCCTCGCTCCAATGCTTGGTTACCAAACCAGTGCTCACCGGTGGCAACCTCATCGACATTGAGAGACGGGCGGTATTCGCTGATAAACGCTTTGAACAGACCATGGGTTTCTTCCAGCTCCGTTTTGAACTTCTCGCGTGCTTTGTCAGTGTTTTCACCAAACATGGTAAGCGTGCGCTTGAATTCACCGGCGGTCAGCTGCTCAAATTCAATATCGTTTTTCTTTAGCAACTTGTTAAAGTTAGGTAGCTGGGCAATCACCCCAATCGAGCCAATAATCGCAAACGGCGCTGCAATTAACTTATCCGCGACGCATGCCATCATATAACCGCCGCTCGCCGCCACTTTATCGACCGCCACGGTTAAGGGCACCCCTGCTTGACGGAAGCGTGCCAGCTGAGACGCTGCTAGGCCGTAGCCATGCACCATACCGCCACCACTCTCGACGTTGACCAAGACTTCGTCCTGTTCGGTAGCTACCGACAAAATCGCCGTCACCTCTTCGCGTAACGCCTCCACTTCGCGGGCATCAATGCTGCCTTTAAAGTGGATCACGAACAGTTGTGGATCTCGTTGAGCCGATGATTCGCTCTGCTTTTTGGCTGCGGCTTTTTGCGCCTTTTCTTCCTTTTTCTTGGCTTTTTTCTCGTCTTTCTCTCGCGCTTTTAACGACGACTCATTGTACAAATGCTGCTCTAACGATTGACGATAGTTTTTAAACCGCTCAGTCAAGTCAGTGAGCTTCAGGCTACCTTTTTGCCCCCCTTTGTCGCTCGCGGCGCGCACTAAAGCGACCAACACAAATGCCGCCAATAAGAAAGTGACGACTTTGGCCAGAAAAAGCCCATAATCCGCAATGAAATCCAATGTTGTATCCTCTTTTTTATCGCTACGTTGGCAATGCCGTTAACCGTACATCACGCACTTGGTTGTCACACTTTACCTGCAACCTTACAATAATCTACGTTTAACAATAAATAAGGATTTATATCGTGGACTACCAAGTAAGCTCAAACGCGCTTGAAGGGCGTGTGATTTTGGTGACCGGTGCAGGCGCTGGCATTGGCCGCCAAGCCGCACTTAGCTATGCAGAGAAAGGGGCCACTGTCATTCTTCTCGGCCGCACCGTGAAAAAACTTGAAGCAGTATACGATGAAATTGATGCCATGGGCGCGCCACAGCCAGCGATTATCCCACTGGATATGCTGGGTGCCACGCGTCAGCATTATTTGGATATGGCAGACACCATTGAACAACAGTTCGGGCGCTTAGACGGCGTGTTGCACAACGCTGGCCTTCTCGGTGTGCTTAGCCCATTCGATCAAATTGATGAAAAGTCACATGACGATGTGATGCAAGTGAATGTCAAAGCGACCATGCTGATGACGCAAGCCCTGTTGCCATTATTGAAAAAGTCTGACGATGCTCGCGTGGTGTTTACCACATCGACTGTCGGCCACCAAGGGCGTGCTTATTGGGGCAGCTATGCGATTTCTAAGTTCGCGACCGAAGGCATGATGCAAGTACTGGCAGATGAAATGTCTGATACCAAGGTACGTGTCAACGCCATCAACCCAGGCGGTACCCGCACCAGTATGCGCGCGAGCGCGTTCCCAGGTGAAGATCCAGAAACACTGAAAACACCATTGGATATTATGCCACTCTATCTGTATCTGATGGCACCAGAAGGTATTGGTGAGCACGGCCAATGCATTGATGCACAACCTAAGCGCTAAACACAGCGCCCCCAAGGCTGGGGGCGCTCGTTTTAGCAAACCGATTTAAAAATCGATGCTGAGTTTGGCTTTGATGTTGCGTTCGTCCCCATACCAACAGTTCAATTCATCAAAACAGCTGTAAGTGGTTTTATCGAACAAGTTGGTCGCAGATAGGGACAGTTTTGCGCCTGATAGCGACGATGACGCTTGCGAAAGATCGTAACTAATCGCAGTATCAAACACGGTATAGTCGGGCACCGTAAAGGTATTGGTTGCGTTACCCTGTGACTCACCCACATAACGTGCGCCCACACTCACGCGTGTCCCCGCACTGATCTGGTGATTCAGCCACGCACTGGCAGTCTGCTCTGGTACCCAAACTGGCGTCTTGCCCTCTAGGTTAGGGTCATCCGTGATCTCCATATCAATATAGCCATAAGTTAAGGCCACATCCGTCTCTACACTAAGTGCATGATTAAATTCGACCTCTATGCCACGAGAGCGGATTTCACCGGTTTGAATTTTCGCGTATGAGTCGTTGGGATCATTCACCAGCGCGTCTTGCTTTTTAAGCTCGAACAACGCCACGTTGACGCCCGTGCTGCCGTCTAGCGACAAGTACTTGAGGCCGGTTTCCCATTGTTTGCCGGTGGAAGGGTCAAACACATTACCCCGATTATCCATATCGGTTGGTTCAAAGCTTTCTGAGTAACTCAGATAAGGGGAAATGCCGTTGTCAAACTGGTACATCGCACCGGCACGGAATGCCAGATTATAGTGACGAATGTTTTTCTCTGACGTACTCGGTGAGCCCGCATACAGTGTGTGCTGGTCATCTTTTAACTCGTACTCGTCGTAACGCGCGCCAGCGAGCAACACCCATTGGTTCCAGAGGATCTGATCTTGGGCATAGAGGCCGGTCTGCGTTACCGAGATATCATGCTGATCTTGGTAGATAAAGTCCAGAGAATCAGGATCAACCTGGTTGTTGTCGGGATCGAATATATCAATATCCGGCACCACATTCGCCAACGTATCGTCATAGTCAACGTCGGAAGACATATCTTGATAATCAATACCGAATAAGGTGTAGTGCTGTGCCGACCCCCAGTTCAAATCACCAGAAAGCTGCGTATCCACCACCCAAGCCGCCATTGTCTCATCGGTTAGGTAAGCGTTTCGCGGATAGTGGCGGCCGTCATCGCTTTTTTGGTGATACATGTTTTTTTGCAACAAATCAGCATCTGTGTAGCGTGCCGAGTGCAGCAACGACCAATTTGATGAGAGCTGGTGCTGCACCTTGTAACCCAGCATCAGAAACTCACGATCATAAGTATTCCAGTTGTTGTCACCGGAAAAGCTGTCGCTAGAAAGGCTGCCTTGGTCACTGTGCAATACCGAGCCTTTGGCCGGCAAAGAGGTATAAATCCCCGCTGCCGGATCCGCTTGGTAATAAAGGTTAATGTTCACCAAGGTATCTGGCGACACCCGCCAATCTAGAGATGGGGCGACGACATAGCGCTCTTCTTCTGAATCGCCCGCTTGGCCATCTTTTTGTCGTGCCAGCGCCACCATCCGGTACGCCAATGGGGTGTCAGAAATTGCACCGGTACTGTCGACAGACACTTCACGCAGCGCATCAGAGTCGGTGCTCATTGCCACACGGTGCGCCGCCTCTTGTTGCGGCGTTTTGGCGATCATATTCACCATCCCACCCGGTGGAATATTCCCGTATAACACCGACGTCGGGCCTTTAAACACTTCCACTTGTTCAATCGCAATCGGATCGATTTGAGGCTGTAAATTCCAGGTGTTGTAAGGTACCGCTAGGCCATCAAAAAAGTTCTGATAGTTGATAAAACCACGAATATTAAAGAGATCAAGTCGCGTGACGGCCCCACCCCGCAGCTCAGTATTTACACCAGGCGTATAGCGCACCACTTCACTCAATGAACTGGCTTGGCGCTGTTCGATGGCCTCTCGGTCGATGACGGTGACCGCTTGAGGCGTTTCTTCTGGTGCCAGTACTGTTTTAGTCGCCGTATTGCGGTAGGTGTCGCCTAAGACTTGTATGGTTTCCATCTCGGCGTGTTGCGACTCGGCATAAGCTGATGGCAGCATCAAGCTCCCCATGACCGCCATTGCTAACGGGGACAGTCGCCATCCACCAACCTGCTGCATGCGTGCACGACCCATATCCATGATGTTTTCCTCTCAATGCAAATTAAACGTAAAACGGAATCATTCGCATTTTAAAGAGGTGCAAAATGAATACTGTTCATTTTGGTGCATGATGGCGACACTCGAGCGGGATCCAATACGTCATTTCTGCCGTGTCACGCTGTGGTTGATAACCCGACGGATAGACTTCAAGCTCAACCCCGTCAGTGCATCGATAGCCTGAGGCTGGCAACCAATGATAAATAAAGGTATGCAAAGTATTAGGTAGCTCAGTCACTGGCCCTAAATGTGTAATCACCGCATAGGTCGACTCAGGCACCGTCCATTTAGTCAAAGAAGCCGCCGGTAAGGTGTTGCCTTGTTGACCCGCCAAATACGGTAACGGCGTTTGAAGCGTATCGGCGCTGGCGACATCAATCGCACCAATGCTTGGCTGGCTGGCGTCAATAAACCCCGCCTCGTGCGCGTCACGCCACAGCTTAGGCACCACGTCCGTAAAATCGGGCTCAGGTGCGAACAAGCCTAATATCGGCGATGTCTGCCCCACCAAGGTGATCGATGATCGCGTTTGAATATGCACTGACAGCCATGAGGGTTTTGGGGTTGCCAGTGTGGTGACATGCAGTGGCGTTCGGATGCCATCCATCACCCCTCGGCGACGATAGGTCCGAGGGCTCACTCCGAACTGCTGACGAAATGCGCGGGAAAAATTCGCCTCTGAGGTAAACCCAAACGACAGCGCAATATCAATCACTCTATCGGGTCGAGAGAGCAACTGTTTCGCAGCATAGCTAAGTCTCAGTTCACGCACGTAGTGCGCCACACTCACGCCGGTTTGTTCCGAGAACACGCGCTGCAATTGCCAGCGAGACCAGCAGCTATGGGCGGCCAACTCACTGACAGAGAGCGGTTGATCAAGGTTTGCGTGAATAAAGTCTAGAACCCGCTCTATGCGATCAAAGCGTGCGGTTTGCTCTGGTGCTAATGCCGTTGTCATCACATCCGTTTGTCGACAAGTTTATAAATAAGCCCAAAAATAACACAAACAATAATCATTATCATCACTAGCTTGCGATCGGCGAACCAATTAGAAGCATGAGATGGCTGCTATCAATAATAAAGAGCACGACGACAGCGATCCCGTCACACAAAAATAAAAACCCGGCACATGGCCGGGCTTTAGCGAAAATCACGCAGACTTACTTACGCGTTCTTGGTTTGCCTTTACCACGCGGCGCGCCCGAGCGCTGATTACCCTTTTTCGGGCTTCCGCCTTTCGGCCCTGCTGCGGGTCCATTACCTCGACGAGCCTGGCGTGTTTTCTTCGGCTTATCATTGCTGTCGATACGCTCCTCGTAGCGACGTACCGCACGGCGAATTTTCTGGCGCGATTTTTTACGCTTTTGATCTTCTGGCGTGATCACCGTCTGCGACTCTGGCTTCATCTCTACCATTTCGCGCAGATAGTTGACCTCTTTAAGGTCCATCTCACGCCAACCGCCACGCGGTAAGTCTTTTTCAAGATAGATATCGCCGTAACGCACGCGCTTCAAACGGCTTACCGTCACACCTTGGGTTTCCCACAAACGACGCACTTCACGATTGCGTCCTTCAGTGATCACCACATAAAAGGTGTGATTCATGCCCTCGCCGCCCGCATAAACGACGTCTTCAAAGCGTGCCACGCCATCATCTAGTTCTACGCCGTGAACCAGGTTTTTCACCATATCTTCGTTCACGTCACCAAACACACGCACCATGTACTCACGTTGCACTTGGCGGCTTGGGTGCATCAAGCGATTCGCTAATTCACCGTCGGTCGTGAACAGCATTAAGCCTGAGGTGTTAGCATCCAAACGGCCAACCGCAACCCAACGCGCATCTTTCAATTTAGGTAAGCGATCAAATACGGTACGACGCCCCTCTGGGTCGCTTCGCGTACACAACTCACCCTCTGGCTTGTTGTATGCAAGAACGCGACACACAGACTCAGAAGGCGCATTAAGCTGCACCGCGTGACCATCAACACGTACCAACGCACTGGGATCATCAAGGCGGTCACCCAGTTTGGCAACAGCACCATTAACACTCACCCGATCGGCTTGGATGTAGCCTTCCATCTCGCGGCGTGAACCTACGCCAGCACGCGCTAGCACCTTCTGTAATTTTTCGCTCATGTTTTCTTACCTTACTGTCGCCTTCACAGGCGTCATCACTGTCTCGGTTGGCATAAGAGCTAACGATAATAAGTTAGCCAGCCGTGCATGATACCAATAAGCGTAGAGATAGAGAAACAGTTTCACGCTTTCACGGCATATCAACTGTTGTGGCTGAGTCAATAGCAAAAACCTGGACAAAAAAACGCCCTGCAAGATGGCTGGGCGGGAATGGTAGGTCAACCACAGGTTGACGCAACATCAGAACAAGAACATTGCGAGGATAATTACGCGCGACACGACGCGTTGGTTCACCTGTCATCTGACATTAATCAAACGGGGCGGGATCACCACTGCCATGACGGCGAATTTCAGGCAAGCCTTCGCTAAAATCGACCACTGTGGTGGGGTGCTCACCTAATACACCACCGTGCATAATCAAATCCACACTGTGCTCTAACTGATCGCGAATCGCTTCAGGATCGGATTCGGTGAAATCATTACCGGGCAGAATCAGTGAGGTCGACATTAGCGGCTCACCCAGCGCCTCGAGCAAATCCAGGGCGATTTGGTTATCAGGAACACGAATGCCAATGGTTTTCCGTTTTGGATTCATCAACCGTTTTGGCACTTCTTTGGTCGCTTTGAAAATAAACGTATACGCGCCAGGTGTATTGTTGCGGATCAAGCGAAATGCAACGTTATCGACCCGTGCATACAGTGATAACTCAGATAGATCGCGACATAACAAGGTAAAGTTATGATCTTTATCGAGATCGCGAATACGGCAAATACGCTCTAACGCTTGTTTGTTCTCAAGCTGACAGCCAAGCGCATAGCCCGAATCGGTGGGATAAATGATCACCCCACCGTTTCGGACAATTTCCACCGCTTGTTTGATCAGCCGCGCTTGCGGGTTCTCTGGGTGGACGTAAAAAAACTGACTCATGGTTCCTCCTGCTGTAGCTTGCCCCCATCGGGATGCGCACCGCAAATCCAGCGTGAATGATCTGCGCGCCGGATAATCCTTATCGCTATCAATATAACGTATTTCGTTATTGTAACGCGTCTGGCTTGTCGCTATCTAGTTGATTTGCTGATTGCCATTTTTGTTCCGCTGCGTCTAACCATGTCCAGTCATGCCAAACCGGCTGACTGTCTTTGGGTAGCCATAAATTGCGGCCCAACTCTGTCCACGGAGAGGGATAATGAAAATCCGATCCCAGCGAGGCCAACAAACCATAATCTCGCGCGTAATCGGCCAGCAAGCGACGCTCTTGTTGCGACTGCTGAGGAAGAGCGACTTCGATAGCATCGCCATTGGCGTCAGAAAACGCAGTCAGTAATCGTTTCAACCACTTGGCTTTGAGCTTGTATCGGCCCGGATGAGCAAGCACCGCCTGCCCGCCGGCCTCATGGATCGCCGCAACCGCATCTGCAATCGAACACCAATTAGGCGGTGCATAGCCGGTGTTCCCTCGGGTTAAAAAGCGCTTAAAACAGGCTTGCATGGTTTTCGCGTGACCTTGCTCGACCAACCAGCGCGCAAAATGGGCACGGGTGAGCGGCGCATCGCCAGCCAGTTCACGCGCCCCCGCAAGCGCCCCTGTGTAATGCGAGCGCTCTAACCGCTCAGCAATCAGCTCAGCGCGTTGTTGGCGTCGCTCAGCTTGCTCGGCAATCAATGCGGTTAATGCCGGATGCTGGGGGTCGACATTCAACCCTACAATGTGGATATCAAAGTTCTGCCACAAGGTCGAAATTTCAATGCCATTGACCAGTGTAAGAGGCAAGCGTTGATGGTCGATTTCTGCTTGTGCCTCCACCAGCCCAGCGGTGGTGTCATGGTCGGTAATCGCCAACACGCCCACGCGACGCTCGACGGCGCGCTGCACCAAATCTTTTGGTGATAGGCGGCCGTCGGAGGCAGTGGTATGGCTATGTAAATCAATGATCATGGTGTATCGGGTTTCCTTAATGCGCTCGCGCCTTGGCACTGTCGGTTTGTGTCTTATCAGCCTGAGCCTGAGTACGCGCCATGCGGGCTCTGTCGATGCGAATGCGCCAAGTTAATCAGCGCTTAGCGAGCACGGTGAATATCTTTGTTCTTTATTATCGTGTGCTTATTCCGCACTTTTTCTGCATTCTTTTCGATTTCCCCGTTGACACAGAAGCAAAATATCAGTTTACTAGTACACAAGTTAACGCGCACCACTTCTCAGTCTCGGGGAGCAATATGGCGCTAAGGGTAACAGTCACGACGGAGTCTCGCAGCATGTATTTCAACGCCGCGTTTAGATCACATTCGATTCACACTGCACCCACTGCCGCACAGGCCGTGAGTGTGTTGGCGACATCCATGACCTCTGTTGCGCTTATTTGGTGGCACGGCTCCTCACGGGCGGTGTGACGCGCTGTATAACCAGCTACCTTATTCACAACGCCCGCCACTGATGCGGGCGTTTTTGTCTCTCAATTTTGCATCACGCGTTATCGTGCCACTACGCATTCAGCCACGGTAACCCGCAACCATAGTTTAAAAGGATATTTGATGATTATTGTACTTAAGCCCCAAGCCACCGAGCAGGATGCCAACGTCCTCCTCAACCAAATCGAGCAATGCGGGTTAAAGCCGCTTTATATGCCGGGTGTGGAACGCATTGTACTGGGCGCACTGGGTGATGAGCGTGTGTTGCAACAATGCCACTTTGAGGCCAACCCGCTGGTTGAGGAAGTCAAACCGATTTTAACCAAGTACAAACGCGTGAGCCGTGATGTGCAGCCGCACGACAGCGTGGTGCATATCGGCAATGTACCTGTAGGCGGTCAACACTTCGTGGTCATGGCAGGCCCCTGCTCGGTGGAGTCGGAGTCTCAATTGCTATCCGTGGCGGAGCGCGTTAAAACCCATGGTGCACGTGTATTACGGGGCGGCGCCTTTAAACCACGCACCAGCCCTTATGATTTCCAAGGCATGGGGGTTGAGGGACTAAAGCTACTCAAACAAGCCAGTGACCTGACTGGCATGCCAACCGTGTCTGAGGTGATGGAAATTAGCCAAGTCGACGCGGTGTGCGAGTACATTGATTGCTTGCAGATTGGCGCACGTAACATGCAAAACTATGGCTTGCTCAAAGCGGTAGGCGAAACGGGCAAACCTGTCTTGTTAAAACGGGGGCTTTCCGCCACTATCGAAGAGTGTTTGCTGGCAGCGGAATATATTGTCGATGCGGGTAACCCCAATGTGATCCTATGTGAACGCGGCATTCGCACTTACGAAACCGCCACACGTAACACCTTGGATTTGAATGCCGTGGCCTTGATGAAGCAGCGCAGCCATTTGCCAGTGTTGGTCGACCCAAGCCACGGAACGGGCGTGCGAGAGCTGGTGACGCCACTATCACGCGCCGCAGCGGCCGTGGGCGCGGATGGCATCATTGTGGAGAGCCACTTAAACCCAAGCGAAGCACTGTCAGACGGTCACCAAGCCCTAACCGGCGATATGTTCGCGCAGCTAATGCAAGAACTTACCCCCTTTGTGCAAGCGGCAGGGAGAAAGCTGTGAACACTCATGATCCTCAACATGGCGAGCTTGATACGCTCCAACTCTCGGTGCCTTATGTCGCCGACCCGACCGAGTTGTATGCCGCCGTGTGCCAAGATAAGCCTCATAGCATGCTATTGGAGTCGGCAGAGATTGACTCCAAACGCAACCTTAAAAGCCTAATGCTGATCGATGCCGCGGTGCGCATTGAATGCCGCGGGCAGCGCGTGACCTTACAAGCGCTCACCCATAATGGCAGTCATTTGCTGGAGAGCATCGCCCAGAGCACAGCGCTAAAAGCCCTCGCCTGTGAGGTAGCGCAGGCCAACGATGGCGACTTCCCCGCCCTAACGTTGACGTTCCGCCATCCCAACGACAATGGCGCGCTATTGGATGAAGACGCCCGTCTGCGCCAAGCGTCGGTGTTTGATGCCTTGCGTGTTATCAAACAAAGTATCGCGTTGGATAACCAGCCTGACGATGCCCTCTTTATCGGCGGCCTTTTTGCCTATGATTTGGTGGCCAGCACTGAAATTCTGCCAGCGGTGGAGGGCACCGAGCACTGCCCCGACTACCTTTTTTATGTTGCAGAGAGCTTGCTGGTGATTGACCACCAGCATCGCCAAGCGCGCTTACAAGGCACCTTATTTGGGGGTGATAACGCCCGCGCCCACTATGTGGATTTATCGCGTCGTTTGCAACGCATCAAAGAAGCCTGCTTATCGCCTGCGCCGCTTCCAGAAGCGCCCGTTGTCACCGATCACAGCGTCGCGGTTTCCGTTTCTGATTCAGACTTTTGTCAGCAAGTCGACGCGTTGAAAAAGCACGTGATTGCCGGTGATGTGTTTCAAGTGGTGCCATCGCGCCGCTTTACCCTCGCGTGTCCCTCGTCTCTCAATGCTTATCGAGCGCTGAAGCGTGGCAACCCTAGCCCGTATATGTTTTATCTGCGCGATAGCCAATTTAGCTTGTTTGGCGCATCGCCAGAAAGCGCCCTTAAATATACTCAAGCAACCAATCAGGTTGAGATTTATCCCATTGCGGGGACACGCCGACGCGGGAAGACCGCCCAAGGCGACATTGATCACGACTTGGATAGCCGCATTGAGCTTGAGCTGCGCAATGATGAAAAAGAAAACGCCGAGCACATGATGCTGGTCGATTTGGCCCGCAACGATGTGGCGCGAATTAGCACGCCCGGCAGCCGTCATGTCGCCGACTTGCTCAAAGTCGACCGCTACAGCCATGTGATGCATTTAGTATCTCGGGTGGTGGGTCAGCTGAAACCTGATCTAGACGCGCTACATGCGTACCAAGCCTGTATGAATATGGGCACGCTTACCGGTGCGCCTAAGCTTCGCGCGATGCAGCTCATCCGTGACACCGAACAGTGCCGTCGTGGCAGTTATGGCGGCGCCGTGGGCTACTTTACCGGATCAGGCGAGATGGATACCTGCATTGTGATCCGCTCTGCCTACGTTGAAAACGGCCTTGCCACCGTACAAGCCGGTGCGGGCGTGGTGTTTGATTCTGATCCACAAGCCGAAGCGGACGAAACCCGCGGCAAAGCACAAGCAGTGATCCATGCGATTCAAACCGCCCACCGAGGAGGCCAATCATGAGTACCCCGCCAATGGACATCGTGCTACTCGATAACATGGACTCCTTTACCTACAACTTGGTGGATCAATTTCGCGCACTCGGTTACCCGGTCACGGTGTTCCGCAATCATTTAGAGGCCGAGGCGATTGTTCGTCATATTCGTACCCTGTCTCAGCCGCTACTGGTGCTCTCGCCCGGCCCAGGTGCGCCTTCCGATGCCGGCTGTATGCCCGCGTTGATTGAAAGGCTGCGCGGCCAGGTGCCGATGCTGGGGATTTGCCTGGGTCAGCAAGCGATCGTCGAAGCCTACGGCGGCACAGTCGCCGGTGCTGGCACCATCATGCACGGCAAGGCCTCGGCCATGCATCACCAACAGCATGCGGTATTTGGCCCATTGGCATCCCCGCTCACCGTGGCCCGTTACCACTCGCTGGTGGCGACTAATGTGCCTGCCAGCTTGGATGTGATCGCCACGACCTTGGATGGCGACGATCAAAAAGTGATGGCGGTGGTGAGCAATACCGACTACGTGGTCGGTTATCAATTTCATCCAGAGTCCATTTTGACCGCACAAGGCGCCGCCCTGCTCACCCACACCATCGATTGGGCCAGTGGCTACTATTAGCGCTAACAAGAACATCAGCGCTAACAACAATATCAGCGCTAACAACAACACGTGCCAGATAAGCACGGGGCTCGAACAGACAAATACCGAGGTTAAGTACAGTGATGGATCAACGACTAGAAACGCTCTACCAACAACAGTCACTCAGCCAAGCGCAAAGCGAGCAGCTGTTTAGTGCGATCATTCAGGGTGAGCTCGAGCCAGCGCGATTAGCGGCCGCATTAACCGCATTGAAGATTAAAGGGGAAACGCCTGAAGAAATCGCGGGCGCGGCAAAAGCACTCACTGACAACGCCGAACCTTTCCCCCGACCCAGTTATCCGTTTGCCGATATCGTTGGCACGGGAGGCGATGGCGCGAACACCATTAATATTTCCACCACGGCCGCCTTTGTCGCCGCCGCCTGTGGCGTGAAAGTGGCCAAACACGGCAACCGCGGGGTGTCGAGCAAATCGGGCTCGTCGGATTTACTCGCCGCCTTTGGCATTGATTTGGCGATGCCTGCCGACTACGCCCGCGAGGCCTTGGATAATCTGGGCGTTTGCTTTTTGTTCGCACCGCAATACCACACCGGCGTACGACATGCGATGCCCGTGCGCCAAGCGATGAAAACCCGCACCATCTTTAATCTGCTTGGGCCGTTAATTAACCCAGCAAAACCTAGCATTGAGCTGATGGGCGTGTACGACCAAGCCCTAGTTGCGCCGATTGCACAAACCATGCAAAACCTCAATATGACGCGCGCGGCCGTGGTTCATGGTGACGGTCTGGATGAAGTGGCTATCCACGGCCCCACGACGGTGGCAGAAATCACCCCGACCCAAATTGAGCATTACACCTTAACTCCCAGCGACTTTGGTGTATCCCAATACCCGCTGGACAGCATTGCCGGGGGCACGCCGGAGCAAAACCGCGCAATGATCAGCGCGATTTTGCAAGGTAAAGGCACAGACGCCCAGCAAGCCGCGGTGGCCGTCAATGTGGCACTATTGCTACGCTTATTCGGACAAGAAGACTTGAAAGCAAACACACAACAGGCCTTGGACGTGATGGCGTCGGGCAAGCCTTACACCATCATGCAAGCGTTAGCACAAAGGAGCGCAGTATGACCACGTCAGCCCTCAACGACACTATTTTAGGCCGCATTGTTGATGACAAAAAACGCTGGGTGGCTGCGCGCAAGCGCTCTCAGCCTCTGGATAGCTTTATCGACCAGCTGACGCTCAGTGATCGCGATTTTCGTGCTGCGCTGTCTGCACCGGGCTCACAGTTTATCTTGGAGTGCAAAAAAGCCTCGCCCTCGAAAGGCCTGATCCGAGAAGACTTCGATCCGGCGAGTATTGCCCGCGCCTATCAACCCTTTGCCGCTGCCGTTTCGGTGCTGACGGACGAAGACCACTTTCAGGGCAGTTTTGACTTCTTGCCTATCGTGCGCGCACAAGTCGATGCACCTTTGCTTTGCAAAGATTTTATTATCGACCCTTATCAGGTTTACCTCGCGCGTCATTATCAAGCCGACGCGATCTTATTGATGCTGTCAGTGCTCGACGATGCCGAATACCGCGAACTGGCCGATTTAGCCGAGTCGCTAAAGCTGGGCGTGCTTACCGAAGTGAGCACCGAGGACGAGCTGGCGCGTGCCAATGCCTTAGGGGCGGTGGTGATTGGGATTAACAACCGGAATTTGCGCGATTTAAGCATCGATCGCGATCGCACCAAACGTTTAGCACCACAAGTGGGCGAAAAAGCGCTCGTGATTTCAGAAAGTGGCATTCATAGTCATCGTCATGTACGCGATCTTGCCCACCACGCGGATGGCTTTTTGATTGGCAGTGCATTAATGGCAGAGCCCGATCTCACCCTCGCGCTACGTAAAGTGATCTTGGGAGAGAATAAAGTCTGTGGGCTCACCACCGCCGACGATGCCCTCGCCGCCTATCATGCAGGCGCAGTCTACGGCGGACTCATTTTTGTTGAGCACTCGCCGCGTGCTGTCACACCCGCCGTGGCCGAGCGCGTACAACAAGGCGCACCGCTTTGCTATGTGGGCGTGTTCCAAAATCATGCGCTAGACACCGTGGCTGAGTACGCACAACAGCTCAACCTTCACGCGGTGCAACTGCATGGTGATGAAGACGCAACATATCTACAAGCATTGCGTGAGAAGCTCCCTGAGCACTGTGAAATTTGGAAAGCACACGGTGTCTCTGATGTCGCACCGGCTTTAGACGGCGTGAATGCTGACCGCCACCTCATCGACAGCCGAGTCGGCCAGCAATCTGGCGGCACGGGCAAAACCTTTGATTGGCACCTGATCCCTAAAACCGCCAAAGACAAAGTCATGATTGCCGGCGGGCTCACCCCCGAGAATGCGGCCAAAGCGGCTGAACAAGGCTGCCTCGGGCTGGATTTTAACTCCGGCGTTGAGCATGCGCCCGGCGTGAAAGATGCCAACAAGTTAAACGCGGCGTTCCGCGCCCTTCGCCGCTATTGATTTACCAAGAGATGGTCGATTTGGCTGAGAGGATAGATGTCGCTAAGACAGGCAACGTATCTCGGCCCCCAGTTAAAGACGTAAAAGGATAATTATGAGCAAGCTTAACCCGTATTTTGGCGAATTTGGTGGTCAGTACGTGCCCCAAATTCTGGTGCCTGCGCTCGATCAGCTCGAACAGGCGTTTATTGATGCCCAAGAGGATCCCACTTTTAAAGACGATTTTATTCGCCTGCTGCAAGAATATGCCGGGCGACCCACCGCGTTGACGCTTTGCCGTAACCTCACCAAGGGGACGAACACCAAGCTGTATCTTAAGCGGGAAGACTTGCTGCACGGTGGGGCGCACAAAACCAACCAAGTACTGGGCCAAGCCATGCTTGCCCAGCGTATGGGCAAATCAGAAATCATTGCTGAAACCGGAGCCGGTCAACACGGTGTGGCAACCGCGCTGGCGTGTGCGCTACTGGGATTGAAATGCCGCATCTACATGGGGGCCAAAGACGTAGAACGCCAAAGTCCTAATGTGTTTCGGATGAAGCTGATGGGCGCGACCGTGATCCCCGTCCATGCGGGCTCCGCGACGTTAAAAGATGCATGTAACGAAGCGATGCGCGACTGGTCAGCCAACTATGATACCGCCCACTATTTGCTCGGCACTGCGGCGGGCCCGCACCCCTTCCCGACCATTGTGCGCGAGTTTCAACGCATTATTGGTGAGGAAACCCGTGCGCAAATTCAGCAGGTAGAAGGCCGCTTGCCGGATGCGGTAATCGCTTGTGTGGGTGGCGGCTCTAACGCCATTGGTATGTTTGCTGACTTTATCGATGACAAAGACGTGCGTTTAATTGGTGTGGAACCGGCGGGTAAAGGGCTCGATACCGATCAACACGGCGCGCCCTTAAAGCACGGCAAGCCCGGTATTTTCTTCGGGATGAAATCGCCATTGATGCAAGATGAATATGGTCAAGTGGAAGAGTCGTATTCAGTGTCTGCGGGGTTAGACTTCCCGTCTGTGGGGCCACAGCATGCGCACCTTAACGCCACTGGTCGTGGCGAATATCCGGCGGTCACCGACGATGAAGCCTTAGAAGCGTTTCAATCTCTCGCGCGCAACGAAGGCATTATTCCCGCGTTAGAATCTGCCCACGCTATTGCTCAGGCACAAAAAATGATTGCCGCTGATCCTGAAAAAGAGCAGCTTTTGGTGGTTAATTTATCGGGGCGCGGTGATAAAGATATCTTCACTGTATATGACATTCTAGAAGGCAAAGGAGAGCTGTAATGACGGCACCATCTACTCGATATCAAGCGATGTTCGCAAACCTGGATGCTAAACAGCAAGGCGCCTTTGTTCCTTTTGTCACCTTAGGGGATCCAAACCCAGAGCAATCACTCGCCGTGATCGATGCATTGGTTGAAGGCGGCGCCGATGCGCTGGAGCTTGGCATGCCTTTTTCCGACCCATTGGCCGACGGCCCCACGATTCAAGACGCCACTATCCGAGCACGGAAAGCAGGGACCACGCCCGATACCTGTTTTGAGATATTGGCAGCGATACGCGAAAAACACCCTCACGTGCCGATTGGGCTGCTGATGTACGCCAACTTAGTCTACGCCCGTGGCATTGAGGCCTTTTATACTCGCTGTGCGGATGTCGGCGTCGATTCGGTACTGGTGGCAGATGTGCCACTTGCTGAATCTGCACCATTTCGTGATCACGCTTTGGCACAGGGTATTGATCCGATTTTTATTGCCCCGCCTAACGCAGACGGTGCAACCTTAGCTCAAGTTGCAGAGCTGGGTCGTGGTTATACCTATCTGGTATCGCGCGCCGGGGTCACAGGGGCAGAGGCTAAAGCAGGGGCGCCGGTTGAACACCTGCTCGGCACCTTGCATCATCATCAGGCACCGCGCCCGCTACTTGGCTTTGGCATCTCAACCCCTGAGCAAGTCAAAGCGGCGATCAGCGCCGGGGCGGCAGGCGCCATCTCTGGCTCGGCGGTGGTGAAGATCATCGAGCAGCATCAACATGATGTGCCTACAATGCTCCATGCGCTCACTCAGTTTGTCCGCGAAATGAAAACGGCAACAGCCCAAGGCTAGCCAAGGCCTAATAAAAAAGACCCACCAGTCGTTGTACTGGTGGGTCATGCATTAGTGTCTCACGTTTTAGCTTAGGTCGCGCATTAATATCTCAAACTCTTCTTGCGCTTGGTCAATCAATGTCGCGAGCTCGTTGGCATCGCCATGGTTCAAAGGTAACGCCCAATTATCATGTTTGCCGGGCTCAATATGCTCAGCCAGCAACTGGGTGATTTTGCCTTTGCGCTGAAACGTCACTTCATCAAATTCAGCGAGGTGGGGGCTTTCCTCGTCGGCGATGTGAACCATCACATTGCCATTGGGGATCACCCGCACATGCGCTTGACGCGCGGGAGTGGTGTTTAAGGTGTAACTCCGTGAATGGATAGACATGTCAGCCTCCTCTCACTCGACTTGGGGCACTCCCTATTATAGTGCTTCACCAGCAGGGATGACTGACTATCCCGCTCCGTATTGCGTAAGATCATAGATGGTTACACTCTTGTGGCATCACTCCATGCAAATACAGATACTTATTCGATAATACTGCATACGGTAAATGGGTTAGCCCGCCGGTGTCATCGCGTATCGCCCCACAACTCAGCCCCCTTACAACAGCGGGCTAAACATGTAAAAGAACTGCTCGATCGGCTTATGATAAACGGGTCTTTGTTGCCAGGCTTCAGCACTAATGCGGGTCGATTGCGCCAGATAATGGCGGTGTAGCGCATGAATGCTCGCACAAAACTCGGGATCGTCGACAGTCAGTGTCAGCTCAAAATTCAGCCATAGGCTGCGCATATCGAGGTTCACCGTGCCCACGAGGCAGTACTGCTCATCCACCAGCACAGATTTGGTATGCAATAAGCCGCCCCCGAAACGGTAGATTTCTATCCCTGCTGACATTAAATCCTCAAAAAACGAGCGGCTCGCCCACTCCACCATCAAGGAGTCATTTTTCTCGGGAATAATCAGAGTGACTGACACCCCACGCTGCGCGGCCGTTTGTAAGCTCACCATCAGCCCTTCACTTGGCACCAAATACGGGGTGGTGATCACTATGCTCTTCTCTGCTTGATGGATAGCCAGAGTCAGCACTTGTTGAATCATCCCTTCTGGCAAGCCAGGTCCAGACGGAATCGCTTGCACCGCGTGATTGGCGTGTTGGTGATCTTCAATCAGCAAACACTCTGGCGATGACGGCAAGTCGCGTAGCCCAGTTTCCACCTCCCAATCCCATGCAAACACACTACTTAAAACGGGCACCGTGGGGCCCGAGACTCGCACCATCACATCCACCCATTGCCCAACTCCCGCGTCTTGTTTGAAAAAGCGCGGATCCACCATGTTCATCGAGCCCGTGTACGCAATATGATTATCAATGATTGCTATTTTGCGGTGTTGGCGAATATCGAGGCGACGAAAAAACATCCGAAACGGATTTACCGCAAGGGCTTCAATCAGCTCTACCCCAGCTTCACGCATCGCATGTGGCCATTCACTACGGAAAAAAACCTTGCTCCCGGCAGAGTCCAGCATGATACGCACGGGGATCCCACGTTTGGCGGCATCACACGCCGCCTGCGCGACCTCGTCAGCATGGCCCCCTGGATACCAGATATAAAACACCATATCGACGCTTTTCTGCGCCTGACGAATATCAAGTGCTATTGACTTCAGAATATCAGCGGGCTCGGTCTGCAACGCCAGCTGATTGCCGGTGAGCTCCGGTACACCAATTCGAGCGTGGCAAAGGCGATTAACATGGTGAGACTGCTCGCTAATGTGCTGAGGACGATGTGCCGGGCACGCCTGCAAACTGAGCAGCCATTGACGATATGGCTCAAACATCGCTTTCGCGCGCATTGCACGTGTTTTACCGAGGTTCAGCTCACCAAAGAGCAGATAGGCAATCACCCCCACGATCGGGAGGATATAAATAATCATTAACCAAGCGATCGATACACCCAGCGCGCGACGCTTGAATACCACGCGGACTGTCACCCCCGCAATGGTTAACCAGTAGACCAACAGCAACAGTAAGGTCACGATCTCGTAGACTTTTTCCATGCCTAATTGCACACCTTAATAATAACTGACGAAAGCCTGTTCTCTCGCCTTCTCTATTCTGCCTAGCTTGCCAATCGGTGCAAGCCATGATTTGTCTTTAGAAAAAGACAAGCGGCGGAAAAATCGTGACAGCTAACACACCAACATGATGCTAAATACATCAGATAATGCATGTTAACGTGACCCAAAGCAGCAATGTTAACAATGTGTTAAATCAATAATTGCAGTAGAGAAAGCCACTGTGATACTCACTAAAGGCAGCGGATTGCCCTTACTAACGACCAAGAAGTATTCACGCGGAGAGAGAATGTGGGGAAATACAGCCATACGGTGGTATTACATACGGCATGATCTTCAAATTTTACGCATAAACTGGTTTACTGACGAGTCTTTATAGAGGGAATGACTTGCTTCAATGTGTAATCATTAGTTTACACACTGAGTAAGCATCTGACGGGCGCAACTGAGTATGTGCCCATAAAAATCAATCAATTATCGAATACAATATCGAGTAGGTATGGCAAACACACAACGCGCACAATTTTCATCCCGATTAGGGTTTATTTTGGCGGCTGCCGGCTCAGCCATTGGGCTCGGCAACATTTGGGGCTTCCCCACGCAAACAGCCTCAAACGGCGGCGCCGTTTTTCTGTTTATTTATTTGCTGATGGTCTTTGTCCTCGCGTATCCCCTTTTAATAGCAGAACTCACTATTGGACGCTATGGCAATGCCAACCCCGTTCGCTCACTGTCAGCGGTATCCGGCGGACAAAAATGGATTGGTCGGTTACTTGGGTTAATCGGCTTACTCGGCGCGACTGGCATTTTAAGCTTTTACACCATCGTGGCCGGTTGGTTGGTGGGCTATATGGTCTCACCCTTGCTTGCATTAGCAGGCTTTACCGATGCAGCCGCCTGGTTAGAGTCGTTTAGCGAAACCCGTAACCTCGCATTGATGCTGTGCTTTATGGTGCCAACGATTCTGGTGGTCCGTAATGGTATTGCTAACGGGATCGAGCGTTGGTCTTCACGTTTAATGCCCGTCCTCTTTTTACTGTTCGTGATCATGGTGATTTACATCTTGTTCCAGCCCGGCGCGATGGAAGGGCTTAAGATGTACCTGATCCCAGATATGTCGCACCTCTCGCCAGGATTGGTCGTGAGTGCCATGGGGCAAGCGTTTTTCTCACTCTCGCTGGGTGTGTGTGTGATGATGGTGTACGGCTCGTATTTGTCCAAGACCGCCAACATCCCTAAAACCGCTGCACAAGTCGCATTGCTGGATACCGGCATCGCCTTTATTGCCGGGCTGTTGATCATGCCGGCGATGTTTGTTGCCCAACATAATGGTGTGGCGATTTACAGCGAGGCAGGCGCGCTCCTCAGCAGTGATACACTGGTGTTCAGCGTCTTGCCTGCCATGTTCGACACCATGGGAACAGCGGGCATCTTTATCGGTTTTGCCTTTTTCCTGCTGATGGTCATTGCCGCCCTCACTTCAGCCATCTCATTGCTTGAAGTCCCAGTGGCTTGTGCAACCGAGGAATTCCGTCAATCACGAGAGAAAGCAGTATGGTGGATTGGCGGCCTTATCACCATTGCCTCGGCAGTGATTGTTTACAACTTTGGCGATCTGTTTGGTTTAGTGGTTACCGTCACCACCGAGTACGCACAGCCTATCCTTGGCCTGCTGTTTGCTCTGGTTGCAGGCTGGCTATGGCACCGCAACGAAATCTTGAAAGAGCTGGTGCAAGGTAGCCCTGAGCTTGGCGAAACCTGGTTTTGGAAAATCTGGCCAGGCTACGTTCGCGTTATCTGCCCGATACTGATGCTACTGGTATTCGGCTGGGATTGGATTTAATCCTCAACGCGCCTTGGCATCCCCTGCCAAGGCGCCTACCTTGTGATCTGTCTTCTCACCGCCTTGTCGTTTCTCCTCCCTGCGCATTTGGGTACACTGCGTACATACTTAGCTTAAATACACCTAGTCACGCGGCGGCGTTATGAAACAACTAATTGATTTTATTCCTCTGATTATCTTTTTTGCCTTATACAAATTTTACGATATCTATATAGCAACAGGGGCACTGATCATCGCCACCCTGGTGCAAGTTGTACTGGTTTGGGCCTTGTATAAACGCGTGGAAAAGATGCAAATCACCACTGCCGTTTTGGTCGCCATCTTTGGCGGCATGACGCTATTTTTTCACGATGACAACTTCATCAAGTGGAAGGTAACTATCGTGTATGCCTTGTTTGCCATTGGGTTGGCGGTGTCCGAGGCGATGGGTAAACCGCTGATCAAGAATATGCTCAGCAAAGAGATCACACTACCAGAACGCGTGTGGCGCACCATTAACTGGGCCTGGATCGGGTTCTTTTCGCTTTTAGCCGGGGTAAATATTTATGTCGCTTACAGCATGCCGCTTGATGCTTGGGTGAACTTTAAGGTCTTCGGCACTTTGATCCTGACCTTCCTGTTTATGATTGCAACTGGGGTGTATATCTACCGCCATCTACCCAAAGAGAGCAACTCAGACCAATAAAAACTTGCCCAAATGCTGTGTTAGCGGTCACAATTCTAATCTTATCCTGAAAAAAAGGGGCTAGCCCCTTTTGAATAAGATGTGAAGAGAGCCATGCCTGACAACAAAAACAACTGCCCCCGCGGCCAACTGCTGCTTCGTACATTAGCCATGCCCGCCGACACCAACGCCAATGGCGATATTTTTGGCGGCTGGATCATGTCCCAGCTCGATTTAGCTGGCGCGATCCTCGCCAAAGAGATCTCTGGTGGACGTGTCGTTACTGTGTCAGTCAACGACATTACGTTTAAATCGCCCGTCAGTGTTGGCGATGTAGTCTGCTGCTATGGGACGTGTCAACGTATCGGCAATACCTCGATCACTATTGAGCTTGAGGTCTGGGTTAAGCCCGTTAGCCATGATGAGATAGGCGATCGCAGCAAAGTGAGCCATGCGACCTTTAATTATGTTGCGATTGATGAAAGCGGTCGCCCTCGCGCCATCAATAAATAACGCGCTCAACAAGTAAAAAGGGCCTGTTAAATTGCAGGCCCTTGGTGTATCCGCTCGATAAACATCACCACCGGCGTGGCTACGAGACTAACAACCGCTTTAATTGCGCGACGTGCTGATCAAAAAGCAATTTATCTGTTTTCTTCCCACTTTTGGCGATGGTCAGCCACTGCACGCCCGTGTCATCCTGGTGGCTATATTCAATGCGTAGCACGTATTTTGCGCTAGTCAGCAAAGCTAACAACGCACCTGCAACAAAGCCCACGGCAGGTAAGTACTCCGCGTAAGGCAGCTCACCGACCAACATAAAAAATAAAAAGCTCGCGCTTAGTATTCCTAGCCCTAACATCCTCAGCAGGTGATCTTTCCACGTGAGCTCTTCAACGCTGGCATCAACAATATTGTGCATCGCGTAACAGTCATCATTCACACATAAACGGGTTAGGGTTTGTTTTATTACCACTGACTTTCTCATGCTTATTTCCATATCAAGGTGTGTGAGCCAGTCACACTGTCACAAGGTTCATTCCACTGTGGCGATTATTATGTCTATTTTTACTAACAGGGCGAGCACGACTAAACGCAAACGTGACCCACAACACTGAACACTTAATACGTTCCGTGTTAACTATTTATACACACGCCTGCTACGCTCAACACAGTGGTGACTTTGTAGATAATGGACTATCGGCATGACTATCCTAACCGGGATCCAACCTGAACTTGATAGACACCAGCTCTCTGAGCTAAACGTCGATCTGCTATCGGCTGTGCTACGCGGTGCAGACATGCTGGTCAGTGGTGATGATAGACTTGCCAATATTAATCACTTGCTCGCGGAAATTGGCGCGGTGACGCAAGTCAGTCGTGTGTGGGTGTTTCAAGTATTGGCGATCAGCGATACCGATATTTTGCAGGATTATGTCTTCGAATGGGCAAACGAGAAAAAGTACGCGCAAATTCGCCTCCCTCATTTTAATCATTTCAGATCTAGCCTCGCGCACCCCGAATACCGTGAGCTGATAGAAAGCCGACAGCGGGGCGAATACCAAGCGGTCATTACTGATCAGTTACCCTCGTCTTGGCTCAAACGCTACTTAACACAACAGCGCATTTTATCGATGTTAACCATCCCCATCATTGTCGATAATAAATGGTGGGGAACGCTGGGGTTTGATGATTGCGAGCGAGAACAACAGTGGTCAGAAAGCGATGTGACCTTGCTGCGCGCGACGGGACACCTGATCGCTAGCACTGTGCTAAAAAACGAGCTGTTTTCTAAACAACGCCAAATAGACATCATTAAAGACAATACCCACTGCAGCACTTGGCAAGTGGATGTACAACGCGGTATCTGCTGGTGCTCGTCAGAGATCATCGGCGACAGCAGCATTAGCAGCATTCGTGACTCTCGCACTTACACCAGCCGGCACTGGCTGCGCCGCATTCATCCTCGGTATCGTCGAGCGTTTTTCTCACGGGTGCGCCACTTTTTATCTCCCGCTGGTAACGAGCTAAAAATGGACTTGCAGGTTCAACGCGACAATGGCGAATATACGTGGGTAGAAATCACCACCAATAACGGTCCTAAAAATAAGCCTCAAGGTGTGGTCGCCGGTGTAATGTGGGATATCAGTCAGCGAAAGGCGGAAGAACAAGCATTAATGCGCCAAGCCGCGACCGATCCGCTCACACAACTATACAATCGTCGTCAGTTTGCCAGCGACCTTGCGAGCTTTGGCGACAAAGCCCGTTACCGACATCAACCCCTATCCCTGCTTATTATTGATATCGACCATTTTAAACGCATCAACGATAATTACGGCCATATCGTTGGCGACCAAGTCCTCGAAGCTTTCGCGTCTTTGCTCGAAGCGCACCTTCCTCTGCATCCGTCATTCCGCAGCGAATTAATGAATTAAAATAGTGTGATCCAGC
>NZ_PXUD01000034.1:0-27517 GCF_003390965.1 Salinivibrio sp. HTSP | reverse complement strand
GCTCCTTTGTATGTCATGGAAGACACATCGCCACCGTGGCGGTGTGCCTGTTCGCTCTCTCATCTTGCGAAATGCATGCCAAGTTTTTTATCATTACAAATCAGAATCTTATAACCTGGCTGACCAATTTTTTGCACGTGCCAAGCAACTTCTTGCCAAGCCAAGCAAAAAGTTGCTTAGCCAGCAGGCTAACGAGTTGGTATTTGTGTTGTCATTTTCATCGCTATTTTTTTGAACCCACTTGGCATTGTTAGTGGGTCATCACACACTGATTACTTCGTTACGATCGCTGTTTGCGGGCCCAATAGATGTAGTCTTGGATCACAGGCTCAGCGAGTAAAAGGTCGAGGGTGTGTAATGCACGACCCAGGTGTTTTTCACTGAATTGGCGATGAATAAAAGCATGGCAAGGCCGGCATACCCAAATACCGTGTTCGCGCATGTAAGGTCGGGAAAAACGTTTAGTGAACCATTTGTTGTTGTGACAAGTTTTGGGGATCAAGTGATGGAAGGTCAGCGGCCTTAGGTGCTGACACAGTGCACAGGGCGTTGAAGAAGGCGGAGAGGTAGGCATACAGGTAATAATACGTAAAAAGAAGGTCGCATTGATAACTGCGACCCTCATAACCAGTATCTGGTTCAATTACGCGAAGTTGTCACGCAAGTATTCAATAATGTCGTCCGATTCATACATCCACTGGGTTTCGCCGCCTTGGTCAATACGCAGACAAGGCACCATGCCTTTGCCGCCTTCGGTCTGTAGGCGTTGCCATTCTTCGGCGTTAGCGTTCATATCCACCAGCGGAATATCTAACTTAAGCTCTGTCATGACTGCACGCACTTTATGGCAAAATGGGCAGTGCTCTTTGTGATACAAGCTTAGTCCGTTCAAATCAGCCATTATGTTTCCTTTTAGGTCATCAGGGCGGCTCTTCAAATACCACCAACTGTGTGAATTCACTCTACGTAATGATGGCATTAAACTTGGTCCCAACGCTAGTCGTTAGCCTGTTTTATTGCACTACATGAGCAACTAAGAGCTAAATGACAATTAATCTATCACCTCAAGGTATATTGCTCATCACTCAAACGCTGGATAATTTGTTGCAATAACAAAGATAGTCAATCAATTCGCCAGCCACGTATGCCACGTTGAATTTTTTATCGCATAGGTTAAACCCATTCCTCTCTAACACCGTTTGTGATGCAATGTTGGTCGTAGACGCCATGGCGTTGAGTGTCACAAGTCCGTGCTCGCGCGCGATCTCTAACGCATACTTTACCGCTCGAGAGGCAACCCCCTTCCCGGTATGTTGCTCTGCAATGCGATACCCTAACGAACCTGATGCAGATACCGCATCAATTTGGCTGATATTAACCCGTCCCAAAAGTTGCCCCTCGGCATCCGTAATCAACATCGATACGTGTTGTCCTTTCTGATATAAGGCAAGTAATTCGCAGATGTGATCATAAACGCCTGCTTGGCGATAAAACGCCTCACCGCGCGATTCAATATAGGTTTCAAAATAAGCACGGTTTTGTTGTTCAAACTGGAACACCAAGTCCGTATCAGCGAGGGTAAGGGGGCGGATCAGCAGCTGCATAACACGACCAAATTAATCCGGCCCATGTTCAAACTGTTTTAATGCCTCATTAGGCGTATGCCATGGTGCCTTCGACGCCGTGTGAATATGAAAATTTGGCGCCGATTGTGGAGCGGTATCCAAAATTCCCAGACGAATATTGAACACTCCCTTATTGATTTTATGAGAGAAAAGGCTCGACCCACATTGCCCACAAAAAGCAAGCACCGTTTCTGAGCTCTTCTCATAATAACGAATATGCGCTTGGCCAGCCGTGACCGAGACTTTGTCTGCCTCTATGCCGCCGACTGATGAATAGTCTGAACCAGTAAACTTTCGACATTCAGAGCAATGGCAGTTCCCCATATAAAGGAAAGTGTCAGGTAATGTAAGACGGACACCACCGCATAGGCAACGAGCAGAGAGTGTGGACATGAGCATACCTCTATCTAAAATATCAGACTTTATTGTCTACGCCTGTCTAGCAAAACACAATTAAAATGTTGAATTTCATAGGTATAGCTATCTGTTCATTTTCGCCATTGATGTTTGCCACTTTCGCCCATTTTCTATTTACAGTGTAAATTTATTGACAACGCGTCGACCTAACGAGACGCCTGACGAACAAATGCTCACAATCCTGACGCCTCCCTGAACATATAGTGATATTGATCACATAAATTATTGCAGTTTAATGAAGCTCACCGTACTATCAATCCAAATGACATTTTTGGGATAAGGGTCACACATAGGGTGGTGACACCTGCTACGGACGGGCAGATCGTTTTATCGAATTGAGGATAATATGACATTACCACGGTCTTCATCTGCTGCGCGTACGGTGCTTAAAGGCGCCGGACAATTTTTTATAATCGCCCTTTACTTCGCTGGTATTGCAGGCATTGTTCATTACAGTGTGGCTTCTCACAACGTTGCTTCCGAATCATCATTGATTGAGCTGTCCCAGCTGGGGCTACTCGCCGCGACGGTATTTGCGTTTCGTCGTGTCGCTAAGTTCAGTCAATCCCTTCACCACGCTGCCGGGCTTATGAGTGCCTTTTTCTTGGTATTAATGATCCGAGAACTGGATGCCACACTTGATGTGGTAATGCATGGTTTTTGGAAAGTACCGGCACTCATTGTAACGGGGCTCGCCATTTGGCCCGCTTTAAAACACTGGCGAGAGACCCTCACTAGCCTTGCGCAAGCAGTTCATTCAAGGCACAGCACGGTTTTAATGATCGCATTAGCGCTGTTACTCGTGTATTCGCGTTTGTTTGGTATGGGCGAGTTATGGGAACAAGCGATGGGCGCCAACTACGTACGAGATGTGAAAAATATTGCGGAAGAAAGTACCGAATTAGTCGCTTACTCACTCATTTGGCTGTCGGCGCTGGGATATCTTGCTGAGGCAAAGAAATGGCGTTTCGTAACAAAAGCTCAGCCAAGCCCAACGACAATCGAAAGTGACATCTCTGCCTAATCCCCTCTTCCCCAAACACTTATCTTGTTTTGACGTCGCCAGTGGGCGACGTCGCGGCTTAATGCTAAGATTGAAACAAATAGCATAGGAAGTCAGAAGCATGACGAGAACAATTTTGGTCTTTACGCTCTTTATGAGTATTTTCGCTCACGCTAACACGGAAGATACATCAAACGCCGAGCAGCTGGTGACGGGAAAGAACGAGGCTATTTGCAAATCGACGTTTGGACAAGAAATGATCAGCCAACAAATGACATTTAGCAATCAAGCTAACGCGCAAGACGTTAGACGCATTGCCGAGCGCAAAATTGCGGCAGCCCGAAAAACGTTTGCCGATACAGGCAGCTATTGTGATGCTGCCCAAGTACTGATGAATTTTGAGCCTAAGTCCCTCTCAGGCCAAGATGGCGATGCGCAATTTAAAGAGCAATAATGTACAGCCGGCCATTGGCTTAAATACTTTTACCGAACATTAACGATACTAAGCGGCCGTGTTCGACGCACACTTTTCCTCCTCCCGCCTGGGCTGTGATACACTCCTGCCACTGATCAATAAGGGCTCGAATAATGAAGAAAATACTATTCGTTGTTGCGCTTGCCGCGACACTCAGTGGCTGTGATAACGATGAAGTTGGCGACGTAAGCCTGGGGATGTTTACCATGAAAGACATCAAGCTTAACCATCTCGTCGATCCTGTGGTAAGCGGGGTGACGTGCCATGTTGCGTCTGTCGAAGCGGACTTAAGCTTTTCTGATCCCAGTGATAGCGCTATCTCTTGTCGTCAAACTGGGGAGATTACGCCAGAGATGATTGCCAATATCGATAAAAGCGCATCGGGCGAAGTGGTATTTAGAAAATCGAAAAGTATTTTCTTCAAGTCGATGAAGATTCGTCGGATTTTCGATGTGAAAAATCAGACCTTGATGTATCTCTCTTACTCAACCAAAGAAACATCTGGCAGCTTTAAGCATAGCTTGTCCACGGTTCCTCTTTGGGGCACCAAGGCGTACCAGTCACAACCACAACAATAATCACCGCCACGCCTGCAGGCGACATTTAAACGAGAACTCGATGAACAAAGTCGAAATACAGATGAATACGTGGCTAGATGAGGTGGTGATTGGACTAAACCTTTGCCCTTTCGCCGCTAAGCCCCGTCGCAAACAACAAATTCAGCTCACTGTGTGCGACGCTCAGGATGATACCGAGATTTTAACTGCGATTTATCAGGCTTTAGTCCATCTTGATCACACCGAGCCTGCCATCACTGATACTACGGTGGTCGTGGTGCCCAACGCGCTCGCTGACTTTGATCACTACCTCGACGTGGTCGATGCTACCGAGGCGATGATTGACCACTACCAGTGGCGGGGAGTTTTCCAAGTCGCCAGTTTTCATCCCGACTATTGTTTTGAAGGGTGCACGCCAGAAGATAGCGAGAACTTGACCAATCGCTCCCCCTATCCATGCTTTCACTTGATTCGTGAAGCCAGCATGTCACGCGCGCTGGCGCATTATGGCCAAGATCCAGAACAGATCCCCGCACGCAATATTGCGCGTGTTTCAGCACTCACCCATGAAGAGCGTCAAGCACTCTTTCCTTGGATAAAAGCCTCATCAGACTGAACCACTACCTGGGGTTGGGCAAGGTGCTGCCCCTCAAGTGACAAGGATAAAAGATCGCGGTTTTCCAGCACACCAACCCCTTCGGGGGTGCCCGTTAGCACAATGTCGCCTGGGTTCAACCAGAATGTCTGGCTTATATGCTGAATAAGCGCGATCACAGGCATTAACATACTCGCGCTATTTCCCTGCTGCCGCCTCTCGCCATTGATGGACAATGCAAAGACGACCTCACGCCAATCATCAGGCACCGCCACAAAACATCCAATCGCTGCGCTCCCCGCGAACGCTTTCGCCCGCTCCCAAGGCAGTCCTTTTTGTTTTAAGCGGCTTTGCGTTTCACGACGGGTCAAGTCCAGCGCCAGTGTCATTCCGCCCAAGGCGTCTTCAACGGCTTGCTTAGTGGCATGAAATAAAGGTTTGGTGATCAGCACCGCCAGCTCGGTTTCGTAATGAACGGGAGCGAATGACGCCACTATCGCTAGCTTGTCATCTAACGGTTGGATGGCACTCGGCGGTTTCATAAACAGCACAGGTTCGTCCGGAATGGGATTGTTAAGCTCCTGCGCATGGGCAGCATAATTCCGTCCCACACACACCACCTGTCCAACGGGCAAATCGATCGCTCCACCCTCTAACCATTGATGTTGATAACGCATCGTTTTCTTCCTTGCTAATGAAAAGTCGATCCCTGACTAATTTTGATAACGAAAAAGGCAAGAATGCAAGACACAGTTAGCATTTCCCGTGTCACTGACTTGTTGATTTTTCTAACTCGTCCAAGGATACAAAGAGAGATTGAAGGGAGCACCTATGCCGCAACATCCACTTGATTCCCCCATCCATTGTGTCATCTTTGACTGCGAAGGGACCTTGGTTGACTCCGAGAAGCTATCTCACCAAGCCTTGGTAGAAACCTTCTCTACATTTGGTGTGCGTATTGATCTGCAAGACTCGCTCGATCATTTTGAGGGCGGAAAACTGACCGATGTCCTCCAGCAAACCTGCGAACGAAACGGGGCACATATTCCTATTGATCAACTCGAGCCACGTTTTCGGCACTTGTGTCGCCAGTATTTCGAGGCTGAATTAGCACCGGTAAAAGGCATTGAAACCGTCTTACAGGCGCTTGAACAGCAAGGCATTGATGTTTGTGTGGCATCAAATAGCCCCGTAGAAAAAATGGCGCATGCTCTGCGACTCACCAAGCTGTTGCCCTACTTTGAGCATCGCCTATTCAGTGCCTTTGATACTAACAGCTGGAAGCCGGCTCCCGATCTGCTTCACTACGCCGCGATGAATATGGCCTGTCCTACCGGCCAATGTGTGTTCATCGATGACACCAACAAAGGTATCCAAGCGGGGATCAATGCCGAGATGCGTACTATCCACTTTAACCCCAATCCCAATGTACCCACAACGGCGCACCCTTTGGTGACTCGGTTATTTAAAAGTGAAGACTTACTCTCGTTTTTTCACAGAGCCAGCCTGAGCATCACGCGCTGAGCCACCACAGAGTGTCACCGCATGTTGCCGCCACCACTCTGTATCAATGCGGATCGTCTGGCTCCCTTGGGCGGGCTGGATGCGCCACGCTCGCGTCACCGTTAACACGGGCGTACCCGCAGGCACGGCCAATACACTGGCACGCTCACTGTCTAACGCTTCCCACGCGCTCGACCAAGACACATCCGCGTTCGCTGGCGTATTTAACAACGTTGCCTGGTCACCGGTTTGCCAGACACTGGGGAAATAATCAGGATGGAGAAACGTACGCACAAAGCCAACAGGTAACTGCGCGATCTGAATCAGTCCCTCACCCTCAAACACCTGCGCAAAGGGAGGCAGTTGCATTTGATCACTCACCGCCGCTGACGCCATGGGCGTCTTTTGCGCCAACCAAGAAAATTGACCACCGTGTTGAGAGAAATCATGCTGCCAATCGACGAGTTGGCTGGGATCATACGCACAAGGGGTGGGCGCCACAAACCAGCCACGTCGCTCTCGCCGATATATGCGTCCTTCCGCCTCAAGCACTGCAAGTGCCTCTCGCAAGGTGACACGGGTAGTGGAAAAGGTGTCTGCAAGCTGGCGCTCACCTGGGAGTTTTTTGTCCGGCGCCAATAAACCGCGATCAATTTGCGCTAATAACTGCTGGCGAATCACCATAAATTGCATCATGAGCTGTCAGGCCTGCGTGATCTTTGTATCGCTAATGTGATCTTTCTCAATTTGCTGTCAAAACCTGTCCATTATGTCCAAGAAATAAACAGTGATTAAGATAGAATCGCCAGTCTACTCGGAATCGGAGCAAAGAACAAAAGATGCACTTAAGGAACACGCTGAGACATATTTCCCCACAACTAGGCCGACGTCTCGTGTGTATTACGCTTTTTTGTTGGTTAGGTTTGGCAGGACATATCACGCCCAGTTATGCCAAGGATAACCAATTGTCTGATTACTTTATTGAAACCTGGACCTCTGCCAACGGATTGCCGCATAACAGCATCAATGCCATTGCCCAAACCTCGGATGGCTACTTGTGGTTTGCCACCTGGGAGGGTGTGGCACGTTATAACGGTTTAGAGTTTGTGCGCTTTGACCGCGGCCCTGACACACAAATGAAAGATTCAGGGACGCGCGCCCTGGCGACAGGGCCTGACAATCAACTTTATGCCGGAGGGGCACGAGGCAGCTTAGTGATGCGACAAGGCTTTTCGTGGCAGGGCCTTCCCACAGCCCCCAGTCTCATTAATGATGCGCTCCATGACCAGACAGGTGGCTTGTGGTTAGCCGTAGAGGGAATGGGGATTGCTTACTACGCCCCTGAACAGCTCTCGCAACCCGACCCCACCCCACAGACATTTATCGATACCCTCAGTAGCTATCACTTGACCCAGACCGCCGATGGTCAAGTCTATGCGGCCACCGAAAAAGGGGTCTACCAACTGTCTTTGCAAAACGGCGCGACGCCTCTCTCTTTTCACAACCTGTTTCGCAAAGCATTTTATGTCTCGAGTGGTCAGGATGGGAGCCTCCTAGTCGGCTCCGAAAATGGCGCTTGGCGCTATAAAAACAGTCGCTGGACGCCACTGGCGAGTGAGCTACTCCACCAAGCGATTACCATGGTTGAACAAGACAGCCGTGGCGCCTATTGGTTCGGGACCCTTAGCCACGGTATTGCTCACATGAAAGACCAACATATCGATTTTCTCGACGATCACCGCGGCCTGCCCAACAACCGGATATTATCCTGGTTTGAAGACAATGAGGGCAGCATTTGGATAGGCACTAACGGCGGTGCAATGCGGCTTAGATACGCACCTTTTGTGACGCTGACTCAAGACAATGGACTAGCCGGTGACTATGTACGCACCGTACTTGCTGACGATAAAAATACGGTGTGGGCAGGGGCCAGCGAGGGGTTAAGCCAAATTGATATCGTACAAGGTAATGCCAAAGTACTCGCCAAGGATATATCGGTGCTCAGTCTCGCGCCTCGAGCACAAGGTGGGGTATGGGTGGGTACCTACCAACAAGGCCTCTACTACTGGCACCAAGGCGCGCTCACTCCCGCCGAAACCCTGAACGATCAATTGCCTGACAATGAAGTCAGGGCGATTGTCGAACGTGATGGTGCATTATGGGTGGGTACACCACGTGGCTTAGTCACGTTTTCGTCTCTCCCAGGCAGTCAACCCGCGCACTCGTCAACCGTTTATCAAAAGCGTGCACACTACAATAGTCAAAATAGTGCCCTACCCGGCAACTATATTATGTCGTTAACGTTCGATGAAACGGGCAAGCTATGGATAGGCACCGGCAGCGGAGCCGGGTATCTGATCAATGAGACCATCACGCCGCTCGATTTCACCGAGCAAGAGCAAGCGCAGTATGTTTTTGGCTTTTTTCACGAGCCTGGCTACGTATGGATGGCCACTGATCGGGGTATTATCCGTTATCGACAATCTGATAGCCAACTCGCGTTAGTCGGCCGACCACATGGTCTACCGATTGATAAGTTCTTTCAAATCATCAAAGGCGATGACCAAAGTTTTTGGTTGTCCAGCAACCGAGGGATCTGGCGGGTCAACTATCATCACGCGCATCAAGTGGCGGATAAAACCCGCGCGCGTATTGACTTTGAGCATTATGATCAAAGCGATGGCATGCTGAATAGTCAGGCTAACGGCGGCTCTAATCCTGCGGCGACAAAAACCGCGGCAGGCGATATTATCTTCGCCACCGCCCAAGGCGTGACGAGTGTTAAACCCGCTCGATTGTCACAGATGCTCAGCCAGCCCTTGCCGATCGTGATGCAGAACGTGCACTTTGATGGCCAAGCGATTAACCCAGAGGCGAGCAACAGAGCTCCTGCTGGTACCAATCGCGTCTCCTTTTCCTATGCTGCGCTTGGCTATACCATGCCAGAACAAATCCAGTACCGCACCCAACTAGAGGGCTTTGAGTCTGAATGGGCCTACCGTCACGAAAACCATATTGCCGAATATACGAATTTACCACCGGGTGACTACACCTTTAAAGTCAGTGCTCGCTACCCCTATAGCAACTGGAGTGATGATGTGCTTAGCTATCGCTTCAGTGTGACCCCCTCGCTTTGGCAACGGTCAGATATACGTGCGCTGGGGTTCTTGGCCTTAGTCACCCTCGCCTACGGCGCCTTTATGTGGCGAATCCGCCGAATGCAACAAAAAGAGGCGCAGCTAAAAGCGCTGGTGGAAGAGAAAACACACGCGCTACAAGCGCAAGCTGACGATTTTGAACGTATGTCGAAAGAGGATGCATTAACCGGCCTTGCGAATCGACGCGCCTTTGACGAATACTGGCACCTGGCCTTTGATGAAGCCAACCAGTCGGGGCAGCCCTTGCAAGTAGCGATTCTAGATATTGATCATTTTAAGCGCATCAACGATCAGCATTCACACCTGGTTGGCGACCAGATTATCCAACGAATCGGAAGCTTTTTAGATAAAGAACGCGAGCACTTAAGTCATATCGCCCGCTGGGGCGGCGAGGAATTTACGTTACTGTTTGCAGGGACACCGGCCGATGGTTATCGCTACTTTGATGGATTACGCCGTCGTATCGCGGCATTGACCCTTGACGACATTGCGCCGTCATTAAAAGTGACGGTCAGCATTGGTGTGGCTGGCAATCATCAGGCCACGGATTATGTCGATGGCCTCAAGCAAGCTGACCAAGCCTTGTACCGTGCCAAGCGTGACGGACGGAACTGTGTGCGCCAACGTAGCGGACACGAGTCACAGCCATCCTAAACGTGAACGCCAAAGAAAAAAGGAGCGCGAATGCGCTCCTTTATACGATGCTTTGAATAGAGGCTTTATGGCCAAGGCTTAGGCCATGGTTTCTAAGCTCTTTTCATAAGACTCGTATTGTTTTGATACCGACTCGCTTGGGCCACCGGTTGCTTTACTCACCACAATCGCGCCCAATCCCGCAAAGATAAAGCCAGGAACAATTTCATACAAATCGAAAATACCGCCTGAAAGCTGTTTCCATACCACAACTGTCACGCCGCCGACCAAAATCGCCGTCAGTGCACCGTTACGGTTCATGTCACGCCAGAACAGACTGAGCAGCAGTGCTGGGCCAAAAGCAGCCCCAAAGCCCGCCCATGCATAAGACACCAGGCCAAGGACTGAGCTTTCTGGATCCATCGCTAAGCCGAGTGCAATTGCCGAGAGCAAAATTACCGCACCGCGACCAACCATTACCACTTCTTGCGTAGAGGCATCAGGGCGGAACACTTGTTTGTAAAAATCTTCCGCCAGCGCAGACGAGGATACCAGTAGCTGTGAATCCGCAGTACTCATGATCGCGGCCAAAATGGCGGCAAGCAGGATACCCGCGATGACAGGGTGGAATGCCGCGTTTACGAGAAGCATGAAGATTTTCTCGCCATCCTTCAGGTCACCGGTCATGTCATTTTGTACGTACAAAATACCCACCAGCCCGATAAGCACCGCACCAAACATTGATAGCGCAGACCAACCAACGGCAATGCGGCGCGCGGTGGTAATGTCTTTGTTTGAACGGGTCGCTTGGAAACGCGCCAAGATATGTGGCTGGCCAAAGTAACCTAGCCCCCATGCTGCCAGCGAGACAATGCCGATCCAAGATAGTGGCTCGCCCTCAACATCACGCCAAAGCGTCATCAGCTCGGGGTTAATCGCTGCAACATCGCTGCCGAGTTTAAAGATGCTTCCGTCCATGATCACGAAAGGCACAATCAACAGGGCTGCTGCCATCAACAAGCCTTGTACCAAGTCAGTCCAAGATACCGCCAAGAAGCCACCGAACAAGGTATAAGACACGACACAGATGGTGCCAATGACCACCGCGGTGGTGTAATCAAACCCAAACACCGTGGTGAAGAGTTTACCGCCTGCAACCAAGCCGGAGCTGGTGTAGAAAAGGAAGAAAAGCAAAATGAAGAAAGCAGAGATGGTTTGCAGCAGTTTTGATTTATCTTCAAAACGGCGAGCAAAAAACTCCGGTAACGTCAATGCGTTATCTGCTTCAATACTGTATGTACGCAGGCGTTTGGCACAAATTAACCAGTTCAGGTAAGTGCCTAACAGCAAACCGCCTGCTAACCAAAGTGATTCCATTCCCGCAGCGTAGGCATAGCCAGGAAGACCAAGCAGCAACCAACCACTCATATCTGATGCACCCGCTGACAAGGCAGCAGGCCATGGGCCTAACGAACGCCCCCCGAGGAAGTAGTCTTCGGAGTTAGATGTGCGTTTGTAGGCATATACACCAATGGCAAGCATCATGATGAGATATGCCAGAAAGGTTGCACTGATGGCATAGCTATTGTCTATCATATCTGTCCCTCAATTACATGGCCCCAATCGGGGCCATTTCTGGAAAGTTAATGTTCACCACTGCCGAGTTCCAGAAGCGTGGCATTACCACCTACAGCAGTGATATTTATGGTTCGGGTGCATTCGGTCACAAAACGCAACACATAGTCGGGCGAACCAATCACGGGATAATGAGCCGTGTCAGTTTCCGCAACCAGTGTGGCAATCACACCCTTACGTTGCGCGAGTTGGCGGTTGACGTGTCGCACGTGTGCGTCTTCCCCTGTCGTTGCCAACCCGACGATGTGTGGATGAACCAAAAGATCGTTGAGCGCATCAATACTCACGCGCACGGCCACACGATCTGGGCATCCAGCTTTCACGAGGTCGGCCAGTACAGCGTCGACCATATCAGCGTGAGTGCCCTCAACACTCACTACCACACAATTACCGGCTACCAACGCAGCGGCTAACTGACCACATAAAGCAATAGGCGTGAGCAATGCATCTCCCGTCACTGCGACGGTGCCACGTCCTGCCGTATAGAGCTCGTTAGTCTCCCCTGTTGGTCCTGGTAATTCATGTACTTTGTTGAGCAGTCGATCTGCGCTATCGCACTGGAAACGGATCATGTTCGCCGCTTTGGCAAAGTCATCTCCCCGTGCCGCAACGGTCTCAGACCACCGCTGTAATAGAGTGATGCGTCCTGCAACGGTTTGATCGTTCCAGTCTTCCCATACCGCGTCACACTGCTCTAAAACGTTATTTAATTGCTCCATCACGCTTCTCCTGATCTTGATACCAACCGGCTTATTGAACGTTTACTGACGCTTGTGTAAAGCGGTAGAGATAATGTGGTCCGCCCGCTTTCGGGCCGGTGCCTGATAGGCCACGGCCACCAAACGGCTGAACCCCAACCACGGCACCTACCTGATCGCGGTTTACATAGCAGTTACCCACGCGCGCTCGGTGCTCAATGTGTGCACACGTGGTTTCATTACGGCTATGCACACCCATGGTCAAGCCAAAGCCGGTGCGGTTGATATCGTCAATCACTTTGTCGAGCTCGTTGGCGTGATAACGAACAATGTGCAAAATCGGGCCAAAGTGCTCTTCGCTCAGTTGGTCAATGCTGCGAATTTCAAAGGCTGTCGGCGGGACAAAAGTGCCTTTATCACACTCAGCCGAAAGCGGTACCTGGGTCACCAGCTTGCCACTGCGCTTCATTTGTTCGATGTGAGCGAGCAATTTGTCTTTGGCGGTTTGATCAATCACTGGTCCCACATCGGTAGACAGCCGCTCTGGACGGCCCACCGACAGCTCCGCCATCGCGCCTTTAATCAAGCTAATCACACGATCGGCGATATCTTCTTGAATATAAAGCACGCGTAAAGCTGAACAGCGCTGCCCCGCCGAGGCAAACGCGGAACGCAATACATCACGCACGACCTGCTCGGGTAACGCGGTACTGTCTACTAGCATGGCGTTTTGTCCGCCGGTTTCTGCCACCACAGGCACAGGATCAGCGTCGCGCTCGGCTAACGTACGTGTAATACGTTGTGCGGTCGGGGTAGACCCCGTAAACGCCACACCGGCAATGCGGCTGTCTTCGGTTAATGGCGCCCCCACCACAGGCCCGCTGCCTGGAAGCAGTTGGATAACCCCTGTCGGGATCCCGGTTTCAAGTAACAGCTCAATCGCGCGATAAGCGATGATGGATGTTTGCTCTGCCGGTTTTGCTACCACGGTGTTACCGGCCACCAGCGCCGCGCTGACTTGCCCCAAAAAGATAGCTAATGGGAAGTTCCACGGGCTAATACAGGTAAAGACACCGCGACCTTGGTAGCTCACGGACTGCATCTGGCCGTCAAAGCCTGTGTATGAAAGCGGCTCGCCCTGCAACGCTTTGGCCTGCTCGGGGTAGTAACGCAAAAAGTCGACCGCTTCACGCACCTCATCAATGCTGTCATGAATCGTTTTACCGGCTTCGCGATGACAAATCGCTACCAACTCACCTAAATTCGCTTCAAGTTTATCAGCTAGGTCAAGTAAGTACTTACCACGTTCACTGACTGCGGTTTTCGACCACTCTGGATAGGCATTCGCGGCAATATCGAGTGCATTATTCACCTGATCAGACGTCGCCCAGTCAACTTGGCCGACAGGCTCCTCACGATCATAAGGCGCAGCGATAGGATGCGTATCGCCGGCCAGACGCTGGCCATTTACGATGGGGCCTGCCTGCCACTGGTATGCGCCCATAAAGGGAGCAATGCTTGCGGTGAATGGCTGCCATTCAGAGTCGATATCAGTAGCCACACCTTGAGAGTTCTTACGTGAGGGGCCAAAGATATCTAACGGCAGGGGGATACGATCGTTATGCAGTGTTGGGTTAGCGCGCAATGTATCGACAGGATCGGCGATAAGATCATCAATCGGGCAACGAGCGTCGACCAAGCGGTGAACAAAAGAGCTGTTTGCGCCATTTTCCAGTAAGCGACGCACCAAATAAGGGAGCAAGTCTTTGTGGCTGCCCACTGGGGCATAAATGCGCACCTCGGTATTAAATAAGGCTTTTGCATGGTTGTACAGCGCGTCACCCATGCCATGAAGGCGCTGGAACTCAAAGTCTTGATGGGATGCCATCGAGGCTATCGCGGCGATGGTATGGGCGTTATGACTGGCAAATTGCGGATAAATGAGGCCGCGGACATGCTCGCTCAACAGAAAACGGGCACAGGCGAGATAAGAGACATCCGTCGCCTCTTTACGGGTGAATACCGGATAGCCATGGTGTCCACCTTGCTGGCATAGTTTAATCTCGCTATCCCAGTACGCCCCTTTTACCAAGCGCATTGGGATCACATCACCTTGCTCTTTTGCTAACGCCGCTAACCAAGTAATCACAGGGAGCGCGCGTTTTGAATAGGCTTGCACCACCAAACCAAATTTACCCCAGCCCTGAACCACAGGATCGCGATATAGCTTTTCAAATAGGGCTAGCGAGAGTTCTAGACGATCCGCTTCTTCAGCATCAATGGTGATCGCCACATCTTTTTCACGGGCACGCTTGAGCAGTACCAACACAGTGTCGAACATTTCGTTCATCATGCGATCGTAGTTGGCTGCTTCATAGCGCGGATGCAAAGCCGACAGCTTAATCGACACCGACGGCGATGGACCTTGGTAGCTAGATTTGGCTTCGCCCACAGATTCAATGGCTTGTAAGTAGTCCGCTAAGTAGGCTTTAGCATCTTCTTGAGTGAGTGCCGCTTCCCCTAACATATCGAATGAGTAGGTAAAGCCGTTATTGCGGGGGCCTTCACCGTTCTTTTGCGCCTCATCAATATCACGGCCAAGCACGAACTGGTGGCCCATGATTTTCATCGCCTGATGCATGGCTTGGCGAATCACCGGCTCGGACATTTTGTTAACAAGACGGTTTATAACAGAGGCTGGTTTCCCTTCGGTGCTTTCATCCAAGGTCACCACTTTTCCGGTGAGCATCAGTCCCCACGTTGAGGCATTAACAAACAGGGAGTCGGAGTGGCGCAAATGGGCTTTCCAGTCAGCAACACTCAGTTTATCGCGGATAAGTGCATCGGCCGTGTGCGAATCAGGGATCCGCATCAGCGCTTCAGCCAGACACATCAACAAAATCCCTTCACGGGTATCCAGGCTGTACTCAAGCAAGAGCGCATCAATCATTTGAACGGCTTTTTTATCCGCCCGCACCTGCTCAATCAACTGCGTGGCTTGACGACGTGTTTGCTCACGCTCACTGTCAGTGGCTTCCGCTAAGGGAATTAACTGTTGAAGCCATAGGCTTTCGTCAACGCAATACAGCGGAGAGATTTCAGACCAGATCTGCGCTAGTGGGCGCTCGATAAACGAGGGCTGCATAGCATCGATGGCTTTAAACATAGTGGTATCCTCACTCACGTCCTCCCAAACTCGGGCAGGAAAAATGTTACGTCATTGTTACTTTGCGATCGATTCTATGCGTGGTCTATCAGTAGGGTCTTACAAAATACACCGGCATTATTGCAAAATCCTCCGATGATTAACAAATAAAGCTGTCGATCGCCATAATGGCATAACAAATGAAGTGCATATTATTGATGCCTGAGACGGCGAAAGCACATCGGGCCAAGCTTAAACCGAGCCCTTAAACTTGGCAGGAGAAAGGCCAAAATAGCGAGAAAATGCATTAGTGAAACCGCTTTGGCTAGAGAAACCGCAGCTATCGGCAATTTGTGCCATGGTCAATTCACTTTCTTTAATCAGTTGTTTCGCTAAGGCAAAGCGTTTTTCAAGCACATATTGATGTGGCGTGGTGCCCACCTGCTCTTTAAATAACTGGTGGAATTGGCTTTCAGCCAGAAAAACACTGCCCGCTAACTGCGCCACCGAGATTTTGCGGCTGATGTGCTGATGAATATAACGGTCAATGATATCCATGTTTAAACGGTGACCATCACGTCGCGGAGAAACATGGTCACGGAAATGGCGATGTAACACGCACATCAGCGTATCCGCACAAGCGCGGCTAAGCAGCAAATCAGACGGGTTGGCGATCATCTCTGCGGTCAGCGCCTTGATCAGCATTTGCGCGTGAGTGTCGAGTTGGAAGTAAGGCTCGCGACTAAACAAACGCGCAATGTTGTCATGCATGGACGCATGCCCCACCCATTCTTGGTATGGAAGATTAATCACCAGAATTTCATTACGTCCAACCCCGGTAAACGCATGCTCGTGTGATTCCTCCACCAAACAGCCTTGGCCTGGGCCAACCAGACTGCCACGCCCATCAACATCGAATTCCGTTTGCCCTTGCAGACCAATCACGACCTGCTTGTACTCATGGCTATGGTGAAGCTGTTGCCGAGGCAAGGCGATCACTTCAGAGACTTTGGGTGTTTTCACCACCATGGCTCTCCCTCTCGGTGCGGATTACGGGTTTGCCGTCAACCATTCAACTTCCTCTTTCATTATTCTGGCACGCTTGTCACCCGTGTGCGACTGGATTCTCTATGCTTATTCTCAACGTTGCGGAACAATGATCAAGTAGTGTATTTTTTACGGCCTATGTCATTTTGACGCTAAAAATGCGAAGGATCCCTCATGTATTGCACATTGATCGGGGTAATATCGAGAACAATGCGATAAAAAAACCACCTCTGATATATGCAAATAACATAAAATTCAACGATTTAATTTTTATTCGATGGGAATATCACTTACTTGATCATTGTTTCGAGGCGATCAAAGGGGATCAACACCTTGATCATTCTTCCGTTTTATTGTGCCGTCACGCAATCTTATTTGAAGCAAGCCACCGCTTAAGGTAATCTCGCATAAACATTAAAACCATGAGCACAGTTGCACCGATCACGTCGCAGAATGCTGACTGCCGTCAAATAATTAGCACGGTTTGCGTGGCAACGCGGGTTTCCGTGATAGTCTACTTTTTGGACATAGGTATTATTATTGCGACATGCGTAAGCAAGGGAACTATGACAACGAAATATATAAAAGCGTTATGCTTAGCGCTCCCTCCCCTACTGCTAACCGAGTTGGCGTTCGCTGAAAACGCGTCTTCCGCTGATAATCTCGATCCGGTCAGTGAGTTGGTTGAGAAGCTCCGCGATAAAGAAGAAACGTTGGAGACTCGAAACGATGAACTGGCTCTGCAGCAGGCGAAATTGGATGACCTTTTGGTCAAGCGCGCGACGTTAGAAGATGAACTGAGTAACCTGAAGCGCAAACGCAGTAATGCTAAAGCAGAGCTGGATGCGAAATTTCAGGATTTAATCGCTGACCCGAGCACAGATATCAGCCCGTATCAGCAGGCCTACCAACAAGCATGGCAGCAGGTGAACAATCACCAGCAAAAACAAGCTGCCAACGAGTCCGCCATTATTGAGCAGAAGAAACGACTGGCGAAACTTGAACGAGAACAAGCCCTATTGGCAACCACCCTTGAGAATTTACATGAGGCCATGCGCGAAGCACGTGCAGAGCGTCTACGTAAAGAACTCACCCAAAAAGACACGATTGAAGTTGTCCATAGCTTGACCTGTTCACCCAACATGACATTGTCGGCGTGCGCGAACCAAGGAAAGACGCTGGCCATGCAAAAAGCGATTCGTGACTTCCGAGGCCAGGTAACGGACTTTGTGACCGAATCCAATGCGGTGAAGGAAAATATCGATAAAGTGGCGTTTAATATCCACGTCACTAACAGTGAAGTCGTTGACGCGGGCTTTACCGGTGGTATGGACTACACAACGCGTATTAACGCCGAGCTGGTAAGCCGTCCCGATAAAACGGCGGCATGTCGACTGCTTGATCTAGAAGACAGATACTGTGTTGAAACCACTCAAGCACAGCAGCAGGCCAATCGTAAACAGCAAGCGAAACGCTGGGTTAACGTGACGATACGCTCCAATCGTTACGATGACAGTGTGACCATTAATGATGTGTCATACGGCAGCACACCGGTAGAACTCATGCTACCCGTCGGTAACCATGACTTAACGGTCACCAAACCGGGTTTTGTTCCCTACGATCGAGAAGTGTATTTAGGTAAAGATCAGGTAGTGTGGGCCAAACTGAAAGAGCAACCTAACCAGCCACCAAGTCCTGGGAAGAAGTTTACCGACCCGGTTGCCAATAATCTCGAAGCACCGCAAATGGTGGTGATCGGCGCTGGCGAATACAAAGTCGGGCCAGATGCAGGTGAAAATGTGGCTATTCAGCAATCATTTGCGATGGGCGCCACCCCCGTCACGGTAGAGCAGTTTGACGCCTTTGTCACCGCCTCCGGTTATGTCACCGCAGCCGAACAAGGTAATGGCTGCGATAAGCTGGTAAATGGCGAGATCAACCAAAGCTTGGATACAGACTGGCGTCAACCCGGCTTTGATCAAGCGGCCGACTCCCCAGTCGTTTGTGTCAATAAAGATGATGCCGAGGCTTACACCGAGTGGCTAAGCCAGCAAACGGGTCAGCGCTACGCGCTTCCAAACGACGTTGAGTGGGAAGTTGCTGCCCGTGGTGGCACGGAAAGCGATTACTGGTGGGGCAATGAAATCGGTGTCGGCAACGCCAATACCGGCTGGAGCGGCACGGTATGGTCAAACGACCGCACCTCGCCGGTTAAAAGCTTTCCGCCTAACCCGTTCGGTGTTTATGACACCGCAGGCAATGTTTGGGAGTGGGTAAGCAATGATACCCCTATTGCTCGCGGCGGTGCGTGGAACTTTTCACCTCAACGCTCTCGCGTTTCCGAGCGTTTGGAGTTAGGAGAGAACACCAGCGCCAATTACCTTGGGTTCCGCGTGGTGCGAGATATCAAAACACCTTGATCTCACTCGCCTCATCACAATAGTAGAAAACACACGCCGCTACTCGTTAGCGGCGTTTTTTCGAGTAAGATAAAATCAACAATCTTGATATTAAGTTGCTTTACTCAATGTCAATAGGTCAAATCCCCCCTACCCAACGTCTAGTCTTCTGGATATAGTAGACCCCGTAAACGCAATTTGTCCCGATAGACGCGTTTGCAGTTCCTAACACTGTTAGGTGCAGTTAGATAACGATCTTGTATCAACAACCCTCATGATACCAGTGAATTATCTAAACAACCTCTTCTACACGTCGTACAGGATAACTCCCTTTGGGGAAATCTTGTCTTTGCCGGCTTTATGCCGGCTTTTTTTTATGCTCCAATAACGTGTCCGTTTTTCTATATCTTGATGGGCGATGACGTCCAATAATAATAACAACGAATGGGTAAGCGATATGAATCACGTTCCTCCTGCTCTGTCTATGCTCGAGCAATTACCCGGCTGCTGGGGCTGCAAAGATACACAATCGGTATTTGTTTACGCCAATAGTGAATACTGCCGTCTTGTGGGCCTCAAACAACCGCAAGACTGCATAGGCAAGACAGATCATGATATGCCCTGCCCCACCACGCGTTGTGCCGATCAATTTCAAGCGCAAGACCAATACGTGATGAAAACAGGCAAGCGACTCCGTGTGCTCGATATTCATCCCTATGCCAATGGCCGTTGGCATGCGCACCTGTTTACCAAAACGCCTTGGTTTAATGAACAGGGGCATATTTGTGGGGTCATGTTCTGTGGCCAGGAGCTGAGCGACACCGCCATTTTAGAAGTGGGACATTGGGTGTGCCGTGCAGTCACTCACCCTGAACAGGCATTATCCGATCATCATCATGGTGAAGCTCAGGTACACCTGACATCGCGAGAGCGGGAGGTACTGTTCCTTCATCTGCATGGCAAGAAACCGCAATTGATCGCGCAGACATTGTCAGTATCCGTCAAAACCATCGAAAATCACTTTGCGCATTTACGTGAAAAGTTCGATGTCGACTCCAAAGCAGGCTTACTCGAGCATGCGCTCGCGCAAGGATTTGGCTCCGCGATTCCAGAAAGCTTGTTAACCCAGCAATTGTCTGTGGTGCTACGAGGTTAATCAGACAGCGCCCAGTTCAACAGTGCGCCCTCTTGCCGCCAGTCCTGCGCGATGAGGGCGCTAAGATGTCCCTCGTCGCGATCATCAAAGGGGCGGCGGCTATGGCGCTAAGCGTTCAATCGCCCAGCTGTCATCCTCTTGGCGTTGATATAAGAAACGATCGTGTAAGCGGTGCTCGCCACCTTGCCAAAACTCAATGCTTTTAGGCTTGATGCGATAACCGCCCCAGAATGTAGGGACAGGCACTTCCCCTTTCTCGAACTGTTTTTTCAGCTCCAAAAACTTGCCTTCTAACGCCGAGCGTGCTGATAAACGTTCGCTTTGTTTGCTCGCCCATGCCGCGATCTGGCTTTCTTTGGGGCGAGAAGTGAAATACTTAAACACCTCCTTTTTACTCAGAGGCTCCGCCTCCCCCATAATATGGACTTGTCGCTCGATAAAATGCCAAGGAAAGTGCAAGCTAATCTTGCTGTTTTTTTTCAAATGCAGCGCTTTGCGACTTCCCAAGTTGGTGTAAAACACAAACCCCTCTTGATTAAAGTCTTTAAGCAAAACGATGCGCTGAAAAGGTTGTCCATCTTCATCAACCGTGGCGACAGTCATTGCGGTTGGATCTGGCACTTGGGTATCAATGGCTTGTTGCAACCACTGGCCAAATAAATCCATGGGCGCATCGGGTAAATCATCACGACGTAATCCCCCTTGGGTGTACTCTCTTCGAATGTCTGACAACTCCATTGCTTTCTCCAATTCGTTTATTTTCAACTATTTTGCGCAGGTCTTTGTCAATAAACAAGCACAAACCGATTACGTGGCTGCCAATACAAAGATCAGTCTGTTCTCTCTTAGAGGTATTGACATTAACACTTACGCCTTCACGTCACTTTTCTCTTTAACTCGCGCACCAGCACAAAAGCGCGCTAAAAGTCTAAACTAGAAGCTAACAACATAGGAAACGGGTCAAGTCCACTCATGAACATCGATGACCACGCAAAAGCGACGCTCAAAGCTATAACCTAGGTCACCGCTATGGCAAACTTCTTGTCATACGACCACGACGCTCAGGACCATTTTACGATGAGTTAGGAGCCCGAAACGATATCTCCAGTCGTCAAACATGGGACTTAAAGAGGGAAGCTCGAGGGAGCATGAACTATTTTTACTCGTCAACCTCAGTCTTAAAGCGAAACCATTTATGAAGCAATGGCATATTGCCGGGTTATGTTTGTTGCTCTCTCTCAGCGCGATGAGTCTGACCACCAAAGAGTCACGCTGGGTGGGGCAAGTGTCGAGCTTTTATGGTGAACGCGCGGGTAAGCGTGTCACAGCATGGCGCAACATGGTGGAAAAGACCCAAGGCTTATCAGAGCAAGAAAAGCTGCGCAAGGTGAATGATTTTTTTAATCAGATGTACTTTGTCGATGATATCGACCTATGGGGAAAAAAAGATTACTGGGCAACGCCTTTAGAGTTTCTTGGTGCCGCCGCCGGTGATTGTGAAGATTTTAGTATCGCAAAATACTTTTCGCTTCGCGAGTTAGGCATTGATGATAAAAAGCTGCGCCTGGTGTACGTAAAAGCAATCCGTCTCGACCAATTTCATATGGTCGTTGCGTATTACCCAACGCCGTCCTCCGAGCCGGTGCTACTCGATAACTTAGATCCAGCAATTAAACGTGCGTCGTTAAGACGCGATCTGCTTCCTATATATAGCTTTAATGGTAGCCGACTATGGTTAATGAAAGAACGCGGCCAAGGCGAGCTTGCTGGCAACGCCTCCCGACTTGGCCTTTGGAATGATTTACGTAGCCGTATCGACACCTTAAAGATGAAAAAACCGATTAGACAATTTGATAGGTAAACACCGATGACGTTATTCAACCAAATATTCTCATGGATGCTAGTGATTTTCTTCTGCATAGTGCTGGCCGTCTTCGGTATCGAGCTGAACACCACACGCAACTTTTTACTCAATCAGCAAACCTCTGATATCAACAACACGGTCAATTCGATGGGGTTAGCCTTGGCACCCTATTTAGAATCGGAGGATAAAGTCGCCGCCGAGTCAGTGATCAATGCGTTTTTTGATGGCGGCTTTTATCGCGAGGTTAATTTGACCTTGCTGTCAGATAACAGCGAGATTGTTCGCGAGTACCCGGTACAAATTCAGGGCGTTCCCCAGTGGTTTATCGATCTCGATATTTTTCCTGTGATCACAGAAAAGCAAACCATCACCAGTGGTTGGATGCAACTTGCCGAAGTCGAAGTGGTCGCGCATCCAGGGTATGCATATAAGCAACTATGGAAATCATTTGTCCAGCTAGGGACAATTCTGGCGATTATCTTTTTGGTCGCGTCCGTGATCATCGGCTGGCAATTACAGCGCTCTCTGAGACCGCTTGCGCGCATTACGGCCAAAGCGGGCGAAATCGCCAAAAACAAATTTGGTGATCCCATTCCGCTTCCTCCCACGACAGAGCTTAAAACCGTGGTCAATGCCATTAATGTCATGACCGATCAGCTCAAAAACTACTTTGAACAACAAGCAAAAGAAGCCGACCGGTTACGTAAAACCGCCTATCGAGATGCGGTATCTGGCCTCGGTAACCGCAGCTTCTATGTTGGCCAGCTTAAATCTTGGTTAACCGAGTCTGGTGTTGGCGGTATGGCGTTAATTAAAGTGGATCTCATTGGGGAGGCCTATAAAAACCATGGCTTCGAAGCGGGGGACCGTGTGGTTGAGCAATTTGCGAATAACCTCACTACCACGATTATCAGCGACGACAACATGACCGCAGCGCGTTTGAGCAAAGATGAATTTGTGATCCTAGCCCCGAATTCAGACCCTGATGACTTACGCTTGCTCGGCGAGAGTGTGCTCGCCATGGTCGTGGACATGCAAGCGGATCCGACCGGCCTCACGCCACCTAAGGTAGCGGTTGGGTTAGCTATCAATGGCGGCGGGAACCAGGATGCCAGCGTGCTACTGTCACAAGCAGATAATGCCTTATCACAAGCACGCAATACGCCGGAGCACCCTGTCGTACTGATTGACCAATCCATCGGTGACGCTGCAATGGGTAAACAGCAATGGAAAGCACTGCTGCATGAAGCCGTCGCACAAGAGCTGTTTGTGTTCAAATACCAACCCGCCACAGACAGCGAATCAAACCGATTGCATCAAGAGGTTTTTTCTGCAATAGAAAAAGACGGTCAGTATTATGGGGCTGGGCACTTTTTAGGGGCCGTGGAACAGCTCCAGCTGGGTGAGACCCTCGATAAGTATGTCATTACTCACGTGCTTAAGACATTATCTCAAGATGCCAGTGTCGGGCCATTGGCGGTGAATCTCACCTTGAGTAGTGTGACCAATGCGTCGTTTATTCGTTGGTTGGGAACAACCTTGTATCAGCACCGCAAACTGGCCGGCCAACTGTTATTTGAGATCCCAGAGGTCGCTTTTGTTCGTCATGCTGATCACACTGGCTTGTTGATCGATCAAATCCGTCAAGCAGGCTTCCAATTTGGCGTCGATAATTATGGTCGCAACTTTCAGTCTTTGGATTACTTGCAACGCTTTAAGCCCGATTACGTAAAAATAGACTTTGCCTATACCAGCCATATAGAAGACGATGCCCAAGGGCATGTCTTGGCATCAATTTGTCGCACCGCGCATAACTTAAATATCACCACTATCGCGACACGCGTGGAAACAGACGCACAACTTGCTCACCTTTCCGAGCTTTTCGTCAATGGTTTCCAAGGCTATATCTTCAATAACACTCAGGACAGCCATGGTTAAAGATCCGCTCCTGCAATCATTGATTTATGTATCGCGTTACTTCGGTAACGCGAACTCCCCCGATGCCTTTGTCTCTGGACTTCCTATCTCCGACGGCTACCTCTCACCTTTTTTACTTCCCCGCGCGGCTGAGCGAGCGGGGATGGTACTTCAAGCCTTAAAAGAAGGGAAAATCCGTAAGGTTGGTTAACAGTTTACACTGTAAATCAGCATTAACCATTGCCTTGATACGGTTTTAATTCAATCGCCGCGTTATCATAAAACAAATGTGATGGACCATGCTCTGAGTGAATCACGTGCTTGTCTTCACCGATAGTACAATGGACTCGATTCAGTAGTGACTTAGTCGCAATGATACTGGCGGCTTTGTATCCGCTTTCTATCGCCGCATCTGTTTCTTCCATCGTGGCTTCTATTTCACTTAGCTCGGTAGACAGGTGCTCGCGTGTCGACCTTGTTCTTTCCACCATGGCCGCGTCGCGCTTCTCTTCTGGAACAGCGTCAAGTTTTTTCTCTGCCGCCTGGATCTTGTCCAGTTGGGCACTTTTCTCTTCCCAGCTTTTGTTTAGATTGACGAGTTCCCGTTTCAGTATCGGCAGACGCGGGAAACAATGGATATACGTATGCGCCCCTGCGCTGGCGCCGATAATCGCCGCCTGTACTTTCTCACCGACTTCATGTTGACCGCCCGCTAATGTCCCTTTGCGCTTGGTGGCATCAGTAATGATGATTGACTGCCCCACATGTGTTTTGCAGTGCATCGCATGCAAGGTAAGTTCTAGGTTTTGATTGGCACAGAGCGTGGCATACTGCGCGAACTTGGCAACGATATTGCCCTCCGCAATCAGGGTACAATTAATATCAGAATCGGCTGCAACTTGTCGGCCGATAATCCCGTTCTGGACAATAATGTCGGCACCGGCGGAGATGGTCGCCGATTCTACCACTCCTCCTACCGTGACGGTTCCCGATGCCGTGACCTTCATACCCACTTCGACATCCCCTTTAATCACCACACTGCCTTCAAAGTTGACATGCCCAGTACCGACATCAACCGCATCTAAGCTCAAGGCATCATCGACAGCCACGCCGTCTTTTTGTAACCGAGGGATCCCGGCCATGGTCGCCACCAAAATATTCGGATCTTTGTTACTAAACTCACTACCTGGGTGAGCGGTGAGTGTCATTGGCTGACCGGACGAGGTCGACAACACTGAGCCAGTGACCGTGAAGCCCTCATAACCCGACGTTTCTGGGATCAGTTTAGCTAACGGCTGTCCTTGCTTCACCATCACCATTTCCCCCAAATCACGCATATCAACGGTTCCATCTTCACGCTGTTTGGGACGACGAACACGCTCGGTAGGATCTTCAATGAGATAGACAAGATGTGCATCTTCCCCGGCGATAGGCTGTCGGCCGAATGCAACGGGCACATCGAGATATTCACCAGGTTTGAGCTTTCCTGATGCGGAGAGAAGTTTTTGCAGGGTTGGTTTTTTTATCCCTCGAACGATATTAGCATCACGCAGTGTCGAAAGAATGTCATCGGCTTTCAGTCCACGCCCGCCACAAGCGCCGTTAACGATCAAATAGGCCGTCATTTTATCATCGGCGATACGCGCCTCGATAGTTGCATCACGGCGTTCTGCTATAATGAAATCTTCAGACTCAGCATCATCCGGCGAGACATTTAACTTGGTGAGTGCTGACTCTATCGTATCATCAAAACAAAAAAAGCCATCGACTTGGTTGCTCACCAACCAGTCCTTAATCTGTTTTTTCTCTATGGGTTGGCCATTTGTATGCTCGACGTTCCCTGCCGATAAATATACACGCTGACCATCCTGAGAGACGCGGAGGATATCGTCTAGCATCTCGCTCCCTGCCTATCTGATCCTTGTGGCGGCTTTATTAGCCCAGTAAACCACTTGGCAACGCGCTTGCTCCATCATCTTGTGGAACGTTACGCTCGACTGTCGTCACTGATTAGATTAGTCCAAATCCAATGCCAGTGTGCGCAATTGTCTCATTTATAATAAATTATACAGGTTTATCGTTTATGGGAGCAGGATCACTGATAAAAACGTGACCAGGGTAGGATTAATTCATTGGCCCTCTGCATGCTCCCCACAATGATCGACATTAGAACGATTTACAGTGTAAATACGCGTCATACGTGACAGCGTTTACACTGTAAATCAAGCCAATGCCACGTGTTTCGTTTACATTGTAAATCGCTCATGTCGTCAGGTGCATGTGAACATAGTCCCGTATTCGAGATTCCGCGTCCTTCTTTCCCGCAAACTGATATCGGGTGCAAACCACAGACCAAGGCACCCCTAACAAAATACGGCTAACCAGAATGGGGAGTGTGGCGTTCTCGCCCTTTTTCCCGTCACAACGAATATGATGATATAACCAAGTCTGTAGACTCGAGAGGGCAGCATCGACTCCTACACCACCGGCAACAAACCCATCGAGTTGTTGTCTTGCTTCCTCCGGTAGCGGTGTGGTTGGTAACCCTGCAATGATAGACATAGCAATGTCCGTTTCCATCCGTTGATGGCTAGTGAGCATCTGAATGGGAAGACTTTGCCTAAACAAGCGTAACGCCAGATCACACCATCTCAAAGGCTGGATAGGTTTAAGCATTTGCAGTGAGTAGCAGCCACTGGCTTGATCGCGTTTCAATCCCAGTTTAACCGGCTTAAACCCTTGCTTAAACCAAAACAGCGTCAACGATGCGGTTGCACCGAAGCTAACCCCTACCCCAACTACCGAGGCTTCAGCCGCGTGTTGATTCACGACGGCGAGCAACCGTCGACCGACGCCTTGGTGTCGATAGGGCTCGGACACGGCAATACGTTGCACGCGCCAAAGCCTGTCGTGCAAAACCTCAGCCTCCCCCAAATGCGCGGCGACAGATTGGCTAAACAGATGCCCTTTTATCCGGCGTTGCCCAGCAACAACCGCCTGGCACGTTTGCCAATCAACCCCACCCTCTTGACTCACGACACACGCGGCAACCAACTTATCGTTGCGCCAGCCGGCAAAGATTAAGAGAGCGTCATCGTCCAGAAGACGGGCTAAATCGTTAGGCGATGTTTGATAATGGGCGGCGATCAGTAGTGTGAATAACTGCCGTAAACACGCCTCGTCTTGATACAACTGGTGACGGCTAATCGGTTCAATCACCACATTTTTAACCCACTCGGTCTCAAGCATATCGGCCCGTTCCGTCGCTAAGTCGTCGTCGCCATTGAGTAAAAAGAGGGCATTCAAGGTACGCTCAACCGGATCATCATCAGCCCATCGCATGGGGGCGGTGAGCTTTAAGGTACGCCATTGTGGCTGCTCTGCATCCAACATTTGCTTGAGTCGGAGCGTAAAAGCCCGTCCTGTCCCTTCATAGCCATGCTCTGTCGTGGCAATCGCGACGCGACTGTATTGATTCAACCATTGGCTTATAATCGGAAGCGGGATCGCCGCGGCCTCATCAACCAGTAACAAGTCCGCCGCTGGCGCGTCTTGCAACAGCGCATCAGGCGCGATAAAGCGTATCTGGCTTCCTTGATAATCGATTTTTTGACCGGCGTCATCAACCTGAAGGGTGGCTTTCAGATGATGAAAAAGCGTTGATGCATGGGCAGGGGAAGGCGATGACAC